>NZ_JAMPSW010000097.1:0-13805 GCF_028484855.1 Providencia sp. PROV033
ATTACTTACAATTCGAATAAACCTTAATTGTATAAAATACAGTAAAAATATTTTCCTGTTATGTACATGTAAAATTAAAAATTCACAAAAAAATATATTTCATTGATTACCATAATTAATTGAACGCCAAGAATGATTTTTTTGCATTATTTTATTCTGAGAGTTAGGTCCTTCCGTTCCTGCCTGATAAAGGTCAGGTTCTCCATGACGCCACGATTTTATAATTGGCTCAATGACTCGCCATGCCCACTCAACCTCATCGAATCGTAAAAAGTTACTTTTCTCTCCCTTTAAAGCATCTAATATTAATTGCTCATAAGCAGATACTTCGTATTCTCCCGCATGAGTATAAGGTGCAGTGAGTTCTATATTATGTGTATTTAACTTCATCCCAGGTAACTTAGCTGTCACCTGCATATCTATTTGTAGATTAGGAAGTAATCTAAAAACCAGCCAATTATTGTCAACGCTGATATCGTCAGGCAGTGCTTCTGATGGACCTTTAAATTGAATTGCTATTTCTGCATAATTGCGAGCTAATCTCTTTCCACTACGTAAATAAAAAGGCACACCTCTCCAGCGCCAATTATCAATATCTATCCGTAATGCAGCGAAAGTTTCTGTATTACTATTGGCAGGAATCCCTATTTCATCGCGGTAAGAAATGGTGTCTTTATCATTTATTTTTCCAGCTGTATATTGTCCTCTTGCAGCCCAAGTATCTACATTTGTATCATTCACCAATCGAATTGATTTTAATATTTCAACTTTATGATCTCTAAGTATTTCACTATCCCAATGTCCTAATGGTTCAATTGCGGTCAATGTTAATAACTGCATTAAGTGATTTTGCAGCATATCCCTCATCGCACCTGCATGGTCATAGTAAACGGATCTATTTTCAACCCCCAGAGTTTCGGCATAGGTAATTTGTACTTGTTCAATATGTTCAGAACACCATATAGGCGCTAATACACGATTAGCGAAACGAAAAATCATCAGGTTGAGAGTGGCTTCTTTACCTAAAAAGTGGTCAATCCTATAGACTTGAGATTCATTCCAATAAGAATGAATTTGACTATGTAAAAACTGTGCCGAATCTAAATCAGTGCCAAATGGCTTTTCAATTAAAATACGCCGCCAATAACTTGAGGATTCTATTGATAGGCCAGCTTCTCCAATTTTAACTGCGGCTTTAGCAAATAACGTAGGTGGTAGTGCTAAATAAAAAAGCGCTGAGCCATCAATTTTTTTACTTAAAGTAGCCAGATCTTTTACATCAAGTGAACCACTAATAAAGCTCAAACACTTGCTGAAACTAATCCATTTTTCATCATCAAAATCAAGAACAAACTCACTAAGCGCATCATGAACATGCTCAATAAAATCGTTATCATTCCATTGATCGCATGAGTATCCAATTATATTTAATTTAGAAATCAAACCTAACTGATGCAATCTAAATAACGAAGGCATTAAAAGTCTTTTGGTCAAATCACCGCTAGCACCTAGAATAACTAAAGATAATGGTTTCATTTTTCACCACCATTTAATGTATTTTTTTCTTGGTGACCACCAAAAGCATGACGCATTGCAGATTGTACTCTGTTTGAAAATGAATCGCTTTGCTGTGAAAAGAAACGAGAATATAATGCGGTCGTTAATACTGGTGTTGGTACACCCAAGTCAATCGCAGCAATAGATGTCCAACGCCCCTCGCCTGAGTCAGAAACTTTTCCGGTATAGTTATCTAAGTCTTCTGAGAAAAACATTTCTTGTGCAATCAAATCTAACAACCAAGAACTAATCACACCTCCTCTTCGCCAAAGCTCACTAATATCTTTTAATGGTAATTCATATTTATAATTCATCGGGGATTCAAGGGGGGCTGTTTCCGCATCCACATCTGTTTTATCTAATCCTTGGTTGGCATGTTTTAAAATACTAAACCCCTCTGCATATGCTGCCATTAATCCATATTCAATGCCATTATGAACCATTTTCACAAAATGCCCTGCGCCATTCTCTCCACAATATAAATATCCATTCTCTGCGGGTGATGGCTCATTTTCACGTCCTTGAGTCCTTTTAGCACCTGAAACTCCAGGCGCTAAAGCTTTGAATACGGGTTCAAGGAATTCATACTCGTTTTTGGATCCACCTATCATGAGACAATATCCTCGTTTCTCCCCCCAAACGCCACCGCTAACACCCACATCTAAATAATTTATACCGTCATTTTTTAATTCATTTGCTCTACGGATATCGTCAGTAAAATGAGAGTTCCCACCATCGATAATAGTGTCACCATTTTTTAAGTATGGTTTAAGTTCAGTAATCACCGTATCAACGATGCCTGCCGGAAGCATTAACCATATTTGTTTAGGTTCAGATAAACTTTCAATAAAATTATTTAAATTTGTTGTAAACTTTATTTTTTGGGGTATGTTCGCTTGAGCTTCAATATTCTTGTCATAAACTACACATGAAATACCAGAACAAGAAATACGTCTAACCATCGCAGCGCCCATTCTTCCTACACCGATAAAACCTATTTGTTTTTTCATATTCATCTTATTCATTCCACATTTTCATTCCACCAATAAATGCTTTATCATTACCACCTCTTCTAACATATTCAGGCAGATTATTAAGTCTTACTACGTTGCCGCCACCAAGAACAATATAATCTGGCATGAATACCTGATAGAAATCATCGGTAATATTTAAAACCTCATCTTCCCAATTTTTATTCCCATTTTTTTGTCGGTAAGCATCACAAGTAAAATATTCATAATTATGATCTAAATAATTAAGGTGTCCTAATTCTAGAGAGATAACTTCATTATTCACGACCAAGCTACTACCTAATCCTGTCCCCAATCCTAAAAAAAGCATTTTCCCGCCATCGTAGCTTCCTGTCGCTTGCATTGCGGCATCATTGATTATCTTAACAGGACAGTTAAATGCAGATTCCAAATCAAAGTTCACCCATCCATAACCTAGATTAGCAGGCTCTTTCATTATTCGATTTTCAATAATTGGTGATGGGAAACCAATGCTAACACCCGCGTAATGAGAAAAAGAAAGATTTTCATTTAATTCATGGATAAACTTTTGCGGTGTCATTGAAAGACCTGATTTTATTTTTATCACATTATTTAAATCAGAAGAATAAACCTTAATGAAAGTTCCACCTATATCAATAACTAAGATATTTCTTTTTTTAAAGAAATATTGAACATTCTGATTGGATGATGCCATCAACAATCCCTCCATATTTCAATTTCAATTTCACATAAAAAATTTCAAAATAAACATTTAAATAGACATGACCAGCCTAATAAATTTAAAATTTATTTGCTAATATATTCAATAAATCCAATTTTAAATTGATGACAATAAAAAATTAAGATTAGATCATCAAAAAACATTTAATTTAATAATACAAATTTATCTATCGATTGAAAGAAGAAATACAAACCTGTTGATGAATCATTTAATATAATACACGACCACCACATAATCATAAGACTATTACAATAGTATAATGAGATTGAAAATTAATTACATTAATAGTCTCGACTTATGAAGTTAACAACTTAATATAAACGTCAAAACAAAAAGTTATTTATGATATATTCCTCTATATAATGCATGTTTTTGAAAATAAAATTTCGAAGAAGTATTATTAAGAGTATGATAACAATTAATAATTTTATTAGCTTCGTAAAATTATACATATATAACGTATCTCTTCTAAAATACTAAAAAATGATTTTATTTTTCAATTTTATCATAAAAACAAAGAATTAGATCATCAAAAATCCGATTGCTTGAAGCATAACAAATAACTTCTGATTCACCTTCTCAGCTAAAGCCACCGTTAAACAATGACATCAATATTGTATGTCACTCGTTTTCTTTAATGGGTACTGGCTACGTTTGTCGTTTTCAACCTTAACAGTCTTTATAGCGATAACGTTACCTGTGGCTGCTTTAGCTATTTCAGAGACTGCCATGACTATTCTTAATATTGTGAACTTCGCTAATTTTACATTTCTCATTTCTGACTTTTTATGTTGATACCATCACAAAATAAAATATTTAAGCTATTAATAAATATAAAATACAAGTTGAACACCAAATATACAGATAATAACTCTAATGATGAGGGAGAAGTTAAACATTAACTTAGCCATGATGATGCGACATAATCCTTTGTAAATATATAACAAATTGATTACATTAAACTTTATGGGATCGATAAAATGAAAATACCACTAATTACGTAAGCTTAAGTCAGCCACAAAATCAGAATAGCAAGAGTTGGTCATCTCTTCAGTGACCAATGGCAATAGATAACAACATGTTTTTTCATTCATGCTACGGTAATTTATTGGTATTACGGGTACTTGGTAAAATATCAGATGGGTAGACAATATGGGCAACTCATCGCCCATATTGTCTATGAGAGTATCAAATAAGCCTATTTACTTTTCTTCCAAATGACAAAATGAATAATGCCTAAGCCACCATGACCATAAATATAAATCTCAATTAAAATCGTAAGTGATTTATGAATACTCCTAGCCTCTAATGCAAGTGGAGACTGCTGTAACCATAGAATAAACCATGCAATGCCCGACAAAATAACAATTGATAAAGCACCTAGTCCTAACCCTTGAACTGTTGCGGCGAGTCCTTTAGGAGAGCTGTCTTGTAGCTTTTTAGCTAAAAGAGAATTTACATCTTCTTTGATTTGTTTAAAGTCGCCCCAGAGATAAGGATAAAAATACCTAAGGCCGCGTTGATTAAAGCACGATACAACTAAAAAGAATGTTAAGAAAAAAAGTACAAAACCGGAAACAATATGCACCCAAGTGAATAAATAAGTCACATCAAAAAAAGGAGGAACAACTGACTTTGTTCCAGTCATCCAATTACTCACTATGATTTGCAGTATCACCAAAAGTAAAATTAGCGCATGTAAAACTCTTATTTTTTTAGTTTGGTAAATCCCAAAAAAATCCCAAATTGATTTAAATATGCTCACAATGACTCCCCTTTTTTATAATTATTCGATCGGATATAGCTTTATAGCTTATAACCCATTTGTTATATAGGCTTAAGCCCTAATCATAGAACACCTTATATCAAAAACCGCGGACATCTACTGGTTGATTATGACCTTTCTTTTGTGATGAACGCCCAACTATTAGGGTCACTTACATTCATGAGCTTTAAGATTAATGGCTCCGGCTCGTTGTAAGCTCCCGCCCATTCTTATGAGCCACAATGTCCGCCATAATGGCTAACGCAATCTCGGGAGGTGTTTTACTGCCAATTGGGATACCGATAGGCGCATGGATCTGGTCTAGCATTTCAACCGTCAAGCCGCCTGAATTTAATAACCGCTCACGACGCTTAGCGCTGGTTCGGGTTGATCCCATGGCGCCAATATAAAATGCAGAGGTATTAACCGCTTCCATCAAGGTTAAATCATCAATGCGCGGATCATGGGTCAACGACACGATGGCGGTATTGGCTGCGCTTGGATTCTCTTCTAAAAAACGAGCCGGAAATATTTTTTTAATCTCGACTTGTTCTGCAATTTGTCCCGCAAAACGCAATAACTCATCATCTCTATGCTCACAAATAATCACTTCAAAACCGAGCGTCACCGCAAAGTTCGCACAATACACTCCAACATTAGAAATCCCGGCAATAATCAGTTTTGGCGGTGCCATGATATAAAACTGAATATCATCACCGTTGCGCTCAATCTGAGTAGGATGTTGTGAGTTTGGAATCGTTGTAATCTCACTCATATTAGGTAACGTGAGTTTCTTGATAATTGCCGTATAGCCAAGTAATGCAGTTTGAATTTGTGTGAGATATTGGTAAGAACGTTCATTACAGGGTAAATACTCGATAAGAACATCTAAACTCCCTTCACACGGTAAATTCACTTTGGCTTCCACGCCCCCCTGACCATAGCGAACAACTTGGCTATTTTCTAAGTAGTGTCCTTGTTGAATACGTTGAAGAAAATCCTCCTCAATACATCCACCAGAGAGCGATCCCGTATAGCTCCCATCTCCCTTAGCGACTAACAGCGATCCTGGGCTTCGTGGTGAAGAGCCATAAGTATTTAGTACCGTACATAACCAAACTGGCTCCACCTTGATCCAGCGAATAGCTTGAGAGATAACAGAAACATCTTCACGCAGCATATTGAAATCCTATTCATTTTTATTCTTGATTTTTATGGGGAAGATAATCAAAGTCTTTAGTGACATTTTCATCGTTTATCTCTATTTCATAAACAAACTGATGTCGTAAGATTGATTTTGCACCATCATCTCCCACTAAATGAATTAAATTTTGCCGATATTTTTCTGATATACCGACGGGATGCCCCGGTATATTTTTATATACAGGGCGCACTAATGAGTAATTTTTTAATTCATCAGCAATTCGGATAAATATTTCACGGGGTATATAGGGCATATCCCCCAATTGAATTAGCCAGCCATGCCAATTAGGGGTATTTTGCACACCAACTGCAATAGACTCACCTAATCCGTAGCTGTTTAACACGGAAAATGGAATATTAAATTGTAAACAATTATTAATAACGCCATCATTATCATCGCGAGTGACTACATGAACAGGCAACCCACTACTCATTGAATTTGAAAGTGTTTTTTCAAAAACCGTTTGTTTATCAAGCAAGTGGTTGAGTTTACTTCCACGTCCTCCAGTGCTTTGGAAACGCTCACTTTTTCCTGCTGCTAATATTAATATGCCTATATTCATGGTTTACATTATACATAGTTATATTTATTGTTTATATTATAAATAATATATAAGAATGACCACTACAATTATTAGTTGTGACGGTCGCCAATTCTAATCACATTTAGATGAATTATTTTTGGATATATAAAAATTTACATTACGACACTGGCAATAAAATAAAAAATAATAAATTGAAGCAATGAAAAATAAGTGTAAGGGTACATTATGAGCAATAACCATGTCGGACTATCCCGCAGACACTTTCTTAAATGTGCTGTCGTTGCTGGGATCTCTTGTTATATCGCCCCTTTGTATAGCCGAGCTTTTGATGTGCTATTCGAGGAAAAAATTCTCCAAGCCCCAGATTGGAATCCCGTCGATAAAAAAATTAAATTTCGTATCGATGGCTATGCCAAAGTCCAAGGCGAAAAAGTCTTTGCTAGAGATATTCGGGCGCGAGACATCCCACATTGGCCTAAACAACAAGGTCATGCCTTTCTTCTGCGCGTCACCGAGGCCGATAAAATTTACGAAGGTTTTAATCTCGAGCGACTCAATGATGGCTTAATGCCTGACCGAATTGTCACCGCTAGCGATTTAGAAAAAGATGGCGTCGCCTTTCCTGAATTTTATGGAGAAGATTTACTTCTACCAACGGGAAAAACCCCCGCTTATTTAGGACAAGCCGTCGCGTTACTGATTTACCATGATTTTGCCAAGTTTAGCTTTGCGAAAGAAACGCTTAAATTCCACGATGACGTCATTCAATATGGCGCGTATACCGGTCCATTACAACGTGACCCATGGGGAAGTTACCGAGGCGTTCGTATTGGCGGTGAAAATCCATTCTCCCCTGATGTCTATTCCAGCATGAAGGATATGCCGATTTCGCCGATTGGCATGAAAAAACATCTACCAATCTGGCCTGAAGGACGTGAAGGTGGGAAGCTGGATGAAGAAGGTATGTATTATGCCGATGAGCTGGCAAAACAACTGGAAAATCCCCCTGAAGACTGGCTGATTATCAAGCGTAAATACTTTTCACAGTCCATCGACACTTGTGCACTGGAACCAGATAACGCCAATGGCTGGTACGATGCTAGCACACAATCCTTTCATTTAGTGATCCCGACACAATCACCTCAAGAAGTGGCGGCATCACTCCCTGAAATGCTGGCAAAAACCAAATTCCCGATTAAGCAAATTTTCTTACACCCTTGCTTTACCGTAGGTTATGGCTCAAAAGACCACACTCCGTTCCCATATTATGGTGCAATGGCAACCCTTTATGGTGATGGAGTTCCTATTCGCTTAGCTAATGACCGCTATGAACAGTTTCAATCCACCATCAAACGCCACGCGTTCGATATGGACTATACCCTTGCCGTCAATAAGAAAACCCATAAAATTGAAGCACTTTCCGCCTCATTTATTGGGGATGGTGGTGGGCGATGTAACTTTACCCCGTCTGTCGTAATGGTTGGTGCGACAGGCGCTCAAGCAATTTACTATATCCCTCGCAGTGATTTATCCGCTGTCGGTATCGCTTCTCGTGCCGTTGATGCAGGTTCGGCCCGTGGCTATGGTACCTTACAAGCCATGGCAGCGACCGATATGCTAATGGAAGAAGCCGCCAAATTATTGAATGCCGATCCTATCGAATTTCGCCTGAAAAATATTATCCAATCAGGAATGAAAAATACCCAAGGTGCCATCCCCGGTGGTGCTATTCGAGCCGATGAAGTTCTCACCCGTTGCGCTGAACACCCGATGTGGAAAGAAAGAGCAAAACGGAAAACCGATTTTGAAGCCAAAAATGCAGGTAAACTGTTTGGTACTGGCATTTCCTGTGTGCAAAAAGACTTCGGCACAGGCGCTGAATCCTCATTTGCACGCGTTGAGCTCACCCCTGAAGGTAAAATCGCGATTTATCATAGTGGTGCAGAGATTGGTACGGGAATGTCGACATCCCAAGCGGTGGTATGTGCTAAATGGTTAGGTAAACCGGCCGAAGAAGCGCATTTCTCAGTGGTGGATTGGTCCGTGCTCCCAATGATTTCGACAGGTAATCCATTTGCCATGGCACAGGATGAGCAAGACCGTCTTGCAGCGAACCCGCTCTGGACACCAAATTACTGTTCTCCTGCAAGTGCCAGTAACTCTGCTTATTACTTTACCCACAGTACAGAAGAAGCAGCTCGATTAGTTTTCGAATATGGTCTTTGGCCTGCTGCAATGTCCATTTGGCAAGAAGGGATTGGTGGAGGACAAGCTGCGCCATTAGTCGTCCGCCGTGAAGATGCTCGCTGGGTCGCCAATGGCCTCACAGCCGATGGGCTCGAAGTCCTGAGTTTACAACGCCTCATTGATCGTACGTTTGAAATGGGCGGTCTAACAGGTGCGGTTTGCCATGTCTTTAACCGCTGGGAATGGGCTGAAGCTGATTTCGAAATCAATCATGAAACTCGCCGCCTTCCTGTGGATGGTCTTTCTCTGCGTTTTGCCAACAAAGATTATCAAGTTTGGAAACGCCAAAAAGCCTATTATCCTGATACACAGCGAAATAATGCAGGTGTGACCTATTACAGCGCAGTGGCTACCATCTCTGAACTCGCCATTGATAAAGCAACTGGTCATGTTGAATTGCTCGACCATCATACCGTTGTCGAGTGTGGTAATTTAATCGTTCCACAACTCGTTTCAGGACAAATTCAAGGTGGATTGGCGATGGGGATTGGTCATGCCCTCCATGAATATTTACCTCTCTATGAAGATGGACCGGGGAACGGAACTTGGAACTTTAACCGTTACCGTTTACCACTTGCGAGTGACGTTGCAGTTTGGAAACAAACTAGCGAGGTTCTGCCTGGGTTATCCGAAACCGATCCACCGAAAGGGGTTGCTGAAGTTGTTATGATCCCGGTCGTTTCTTCTATCGTTAATGCTATTGCTGATGCAACAGGTCACCATTTCTTAAGTTTGCCTGTTCGCCCTAAAGACATTCTAGAGGTATTATCATGAGCCTAAATTATCTGCCACTCACCATCAACATTAACGGTCAAAAATATGGACCGATGGATGTGCCTGAAGGTCTTATGATGATTGATTTTCTTCATGAGTATGTTGATCTTACCGGTTCTCGCCTTGGCTGCGGTCAAGGTATCTGCCACGCTTGTGTGGTGATTTTAGATAACCCATCAGGCACCAGTGAAGAAGTACGTACTTGCATTACAGGCGCGCACTTCTTTAACAATAAAAGTATTCGCACCGTTGAGGGTGCTGCAACGAAAGAAGAAAATGGGGAAGTTAAGTTATCCCCTGTTCAACAAGCGTTTGTCGACCACTTTAGTTTCCAATGTGGTTACTGCACCCCTGGTTTTGTGAATGCTGCAACGATTTTTGTTGAAGAATTGCAACGTAATCCTATTGCCGAAGAAGACTTAGAAGAAGCCATCAAAACCGCCCTGAATAACCACATTTGCCGCTGTACTGGCTATGTCCGTTATTATGAAGCCGTGCGTGATGTCGTCATGAGTACCCCAGGACTAATCAAGGAGGCGATAAAATGATCAAACGTATTATTTTATGGCTGATAGCGATAGCTATTGTGGTCTTGGCGGTTCTTTATTGGTATGAAAGCCGCAAACCTGATGGCCCAGTACAAAAAGTCACCGCCAGCGCGGAAGAAATTGAGCGTGGTCGCTACCTCACACTAGCAGGTGATTGTGCCGCCTGTCATACCAGTGCGAATGGTGCGCCACTAGCTGGCGGTTTTCCTCTTGATACCCCATTCGGTACCATTTATAGCAGCAACTTAACACCTTCTGCCGATTATGGTATTGGCCGTTGGACGAAAGACGAATTTCACAAAGCCCTCACAGAGGGAATTTCGCCGCCAAGTAAAAATCTTTACCCAGCGATGCCATATACCTCATATAAAGGCATCAGTCGCAGTGATTCTGATGCGATCTATAGCTATTTAATGAGCCGCCCGGCGGTCGATGTCGCACCACCTGAAAATTCACTTCCTTTCCCACTGAACCAACGGATGGCGATGATTGGTTGGAATCTATTATTTTTCAATGACACACCGTTACCAAATAGCTCACAAGGTAGCTCCCCTGAATGGGTGCGCGGAAAATATTTGGTTAATGTGTTAGAACACTGTGCTGAGTGCCATACCCCAAGGGGCGTCTTCGGTGAAATGGAGTTAGATAAGTACATGAAAGGTGGCTCACTGGGTCGTTTTACAGCCCCAGACATTACACCTGAAGCCCTTGCAGCACGTGGCTGGACAAAAGAGGATCTGCAACAATTCTTCATGACAGGACTTGCGCCGCAAGGTTCCGCTTACAGCGATATGCACCCTGTTATTTATCTCAGCTCTCAACATCTCACTCCGGAAGATAACAAAGCTATCGCCACATACCTGATGGGTGATAATCCACCAGCCACATTACCGCTCAAAATGGGTGAAGGCAATCCACAAGGAAAACAGGTTTATCTTGAAAGCTGTTCAGGGTGTCACTCTTATGATGGTGAAGGTAAGCCAAATGTTGCGGTCGCAATGAAAGGGAACTCAACGTTGCGTGATGTGGATAGCACCAATCTCATCAATGCTGTTTTAGATGGTTTGCCGGAACAAGCGTTCCCAAATAACCAAAACATGCAAAGTATGCCGGGTTTTGCTGACAAGCTTAATGACCAACAAATTGCGGATTTGGTCAACTTCCTCCGAGTTCAATGGGGTGGTCAAGCCGCAGATGTTACCCCTGAGCAAATTAAAGCGCTGCGTAAATAACGTATACTGTACTTCATAAAGGCTTACCGCGAGTATTAGGTAAGCCTTTATTTTATCGAACTCTTTCATTTTCAGCTTTATTTCACTTTACTCTTTCCTCAGCTTTATTTCTGGATTCAAAAACCAATGAATGATCCGGTTTTTGGCAAGAAATAATGCTAACGCAATCGTAAAAAGAGCCAATAAAATTAAGAGCGGCAGACTAGCGTCAATCTCGAGTGAGCCTAAACCCGCCAATAACACAAAACAGATGATCGGGTGAATCAAATAAACCCCTAATGCATTATTCGCTATTTTCACAAAACGTTCAGTCGATAATGAAAGGCAAATAATCGCTATCGAGATCAACACCCCTATTAGAAAGGCAAAAACATACAGACAAAAATGATGAATGAATAGATGACTACCGAAGACGTTTATTAATCCTGATTCGATTTCCACTTGAAAATAAAGATAAATCGTCACCAGCATAATCACGCTTGATACGATAGAAAATGCATGTTGCCTCAACCAAAGGACTTTTTTATCATCACAAAAGTAAGCCATAACAAAGAATGGAAAATACCAAATTATAGATGAAAAACCTGTTATATCAGATAAATAGATTTTCGAAACATATGCAATACCAAGAGACAGCAGCAAAATAAGAAACACGCCCCTCGCCTTGTTCTTGATAAAGGGAGGCAGTAATAGAAAAATGGCTTGCCATATTGGGACGGCTAAAAAGAACCAAACACCGTTTTGAGGAAACAGCAAATACTCTTCGACGCTTAATCTATTCGTGAAATAAAGTGGGATCGCATCTATCGATTGGAAAGTCACATAGATAATCAACGGTGGGATTAAATGTGCACGCCAATCCTGCCATGAAATTCCTCTGCTTGTATATGCCGCAATAAAAACAAACATAGGAATTAACACTAAATCAAATAAGTTGATTAATATTGAATAATCAGATTTCACACTTGGTACAATATTTAAATAAAAATTAAAAACAATCAAAGAACTCAATATTAATTTTAATGTTTGCCAATTAGGTAAATGCTGATTTTTTACCTGTATGGTCAGAGCGTTATCACTCATGTTTTTCCCTGTATTGCCCTTATTTGATTAACATCCGCGCGCGTTTAAAATCGTCCCCCTAATTTAACAAACACCATCGTAATAATCTAACCCTAGCCGAAAATCTGAAAAAATTTTCGCCATTGACTTTCGCACTCGTACATTTGATCTAGTATTGATAGCAAACCCTACTTAACCAATATAGGCATTTTCAATGCACCCTACTGTCAAAAACGCCGAAGATATGCCTTTAGCCTTTGAATCTGCGTGGAATAATCACGATATGAATGTCTTTGGTCAGCTATTTCACCCTGAGGCTACCTTTGTGAACCGATTTGGACACTATGTAAAAGGTATCAACGAAATCATCGAGTTGCATATTCCCCTTCACAAAACTATCTATTCTGATTCCATCATGAAAAATGAGCTTATCGATATTATCCCATTAGATGAAAGTCATATAATCACCCATTTTTGGAGCCGTCTAGCTGCAGGTGAGGCACACCCTATCGGACCACATAAAATTGATACCTTAATTATGGCGGTATTAGCTAAGCAAGATGAAACATGGCAAATCCGCGCTTTGGAAAACGTGACCTTGGTAAATCCCAGAACAGGGCATATCAAACTAAGAGATGTGGAATAGTCTGCTTTTTCACCCTTAATACATTTAGCTTAATTTTAAATGCTAAAATGACCATTGAGCATATGAATAAGATGCCGATAACATAACACATTGATGACTCTTTAATTGGTAGGGACCCCATGAAACTTCGCCGTACATTTATAGCTATAGTATTACCGATATTAATGTCTGCCCCCGTATTGGCAGATTCACATACAGTGACTGTATTTCAATGCGTTAACAAGAATGACCGTCAAGTCAAAGTGACATTGATTAATGGTCAGTATCAGTATCAATTTGGAAAATTAAATCAGCAACCGGACATTGAAATTACCCGAAGTCCTAAACAGCTTACGCAGGGCTTTTTCCAAACCCGTTATGCAGATACTGATACTGGATATGCGGCTTCTCAAGAAATTGATTTTAAAAATGGGACTTATACCTATACCATTTTTACAAACCATTCAGGCTCTAAAATAGAATCAGGTGTTGAGGTGTATAACAAAGATAAAA
>NZ_JAMPSW010000098.1:0-13219 GCF_028484855.1 Providencia sp. PROV033
ACTGAGGCGCTCCTCTGCACGATTTTTATGCATAAAAAAAAGCGCTGTATTTCTACAGCGCCTTTCTATTTCACTCAAAGACTAACGATTAGTCTTCTTTAGAACGGCTTGCACGGCGGCGATCGTTCTCAGTCAAGTGACGCTTACGCAGACGAATTGACAGTGGAGTTACTTCAACTAATTCATCATCATCGATAAACTCAAGAGCTTGTTCCAGAGTCATTTTGATCGGTGGTGACAGTGTTGTTGCTTCATCGGTACCTGACGCACGCATGTTAGTCAGTTTTTTACCGGTTAAGCAGTTAACAGTCAGGTCATTAGAACGTGAGTGAATACCAATGATTTGGCCTTCATACACTTCAGCACCGTGACCTAAGAATAACTTACCACGATCTTGCAGGCTGTACAGTGCGTACGCAACTGCTTTACCTTGACCGTTAGAGATCAGAACACCGTTTTGACGACCACCGATTTCGCCTGGGCGAACATCGTCATAATGGCTGAATGTAGAGTACAGTAAGCCAGTACCTGAAGTCATTGTCATAAATTCAGTACGGAAGCCAATCAGGCCACGGCTAGGAATGATGTAGTCTAAACGTACACGACCTTTACCGTCTGGCATCATGTCACGCAGGTCACCTTTACGCTCACCTAACGCTTTCATCACGTCGCCTTGGTTTTGTTCTTCAACATCCAAAGTCACTTGTTCGAATGGCTCTTGTTTACGACCATCGATTTCACGAATGATAACTTTTGGACGAGAAACGGCTAATTCGAAGCCTTCACGACGCATGTTTTCGATCAGAACAGATAAGTGCAGCTCACCACGACCAGAAACGCGGAATGCATCTGGATCTTGCGTTTCTTCAACACGCAGTGCAACGTTGTGAACCAGTTCTTTATTCAGACGGTCAAGGATTTGACGTGAAGTCACGAACTTACCTTCTTTACCACAGAATGGTGAGGTGTTAACACAGTAGAACATGCTAACTGTAGGCTCATCAACCGCCAGTGCAGGCAGTGCTTCAACGTTACCCACTTGGCAGATAGTGTCAGAAATATTCAGTTCACCTAAACCAGTCAGTGCAACAATGTCACCCGCTTCTGCTTGTTGTGAATCGATACGCTCTAAACCTAAGTGAGTCAGAACTTTACCGATTTTACCGTTGCGAGTTTTACCTTCGCTATCAATAACAGTCACTTGTTGGTTAGGTTTAACAGTACCACGCTTGATGCGACCGATACCGATAACACCTAAGTAGCTGTTGTAATCTAACTGAGAAACTTGCATCTGGAATGGACCTTCCAGATCAACTTTTGGTGGCTCAACGTGTTCCACGATAGCTTCGTACAGTGGAGTCATGTCTTCTGCCATATCTGTATGGTCAAGACCTGCGATACCGTTTAATGCAGATGCATAAACGATAGGGAAATCTAATTGCTCATCCGTTGCACCTAAGTTCACGAATAAGTCGAATACTTGGTCAACAACCCAATCAGGACGTGCGCCTGGGCGGTCAACTTTGTTGATAACAACAATTGGACGTAAACCGTGGTCGAACGCTTTTTGCGTTACGAAGCGAGTTTGCGGCATCGGACCGTCCATCGCATCAACAACCAGCAGAACGCAGTCAACCATAGACATAACACGTTCAACTTCACCACCAAAATCGGCGTGACCTGGGGTGTCTACGATATTGATGTGATAACCATTCCATTGGATAGCGGTGTTTTTAGCAAGGATTGTAATACCACGCTCTTTCTCCAAGTCATTGGAGTCCATAACACGCTCATCAACAGTTTCACGTTCACCGAAAGTACCAGACTGTTGCAGTAATTTACCAACCAGTGTTGTCTTGCCATGGTCAACGTGAGCGATGATGGCGATGTTTCTTAAGTTTTGAATTGACAAGGATTTTTACCGTTTCATTGACAGGAAAGGAATATGCTTATTGAGTCGTTATATAGCTCAAAGCATACTTTCTACTTTAATTTGCTGTTATTTTACACGTTTTTCCACACAAGTGGAATAAATGTGAAAGCCATCACTATTAAAAAAGTTTTTAGCTAAAAAACATTCAGTTGCGTCGTCGTGCAAAAATGCTTAAAAAAATAGCAATTATCAGCACTAGGAAATCACAAAGTGGCAGGATAATACGCTAAAAAGGAAATATTAGCAGCCGAAAAAAAGAATAAAAAATAAACTTTCTTCGCCTATCACTATTTTAAATGCATTTTTTATTATTTAGATATATCTAATTTGACAGTTTAGATATATCGGAATAAAGTGAACCTATCAAATAATTTAGATATATCGAAATAATAACAGAGGTTCCTATGAGAATACATCAATGCCGTCATGTTTATTCCTCACATCATGATGAACATCAACGAGGACACGGTGGCTGCTGCCACAATGAAGAGCGCCAAGAACATCATCATGGTCATGACCATAGTGAATGTTGCCATGGTGAAGGTCGTCGCGGTCATGAACGCGGTGAAGGCTGCCATGGTGAAGGTCGTCATGGTCGTGGACGCGGTGAAGGCTGTCATGGTGAAGGTCGTCACAGTCATGGACGCGGTGAAGGCTGTCATGGTGAAGGTCGTCACAGTCATGGACGCGGTGAAGGCTGCCACGGCGAAGGTCGTCATGGTCGTGGACGCGGTAAAGGCTTACGTCGCCTGTTTGACCACGGAGATCTGCACATTATGGTGCTCTCTTTAGTGGCAAAAAAACCTAGCTATGGCTATGAAATCATTAAAGACATCCAAGAAGCATCCAATGGCTTATATGTACCAAGCCCGGGCGTCATTTATCCAACATTAACGCTATTAGAAGAACAAGGCTTTTTGGAATCACAGATTGTGGAACGTAATCGCAAAAGTTTCTCTATTACACCTGAAGGGGCTGAACATCTCGCGCAGAATAAGGAAACTGAAACGGTTATCGCCCGTAAATTAGCCAAAGCACGTGAACTACAGCAAGGCAGTAATTTATCGGAAGATATCGAAATGGCAGTTAGCCGCTTTAAAGCCTTATTGCGCCACAAAATGGTACTCAAGCAACTAAATGAAGAACAAACTCACCAAATTGCCACTATCATTAATGATGCCGTCAAACAGATTGAAGAAGTTAATGCGATCTTAACTGACAGTCATGACGAGTAGCTCTGAACTTTATATTGTTACCACAATCCGCCGCGTTGTGCCTATTAATGGCGCTGCGCGGTGCGTGTTTTAACACCCACTGCCAAAATGCACCTCATTGGTGCAAAAAATCTTTTACTTGCACCAATACAGCGCAATGATAGACTATTTTTTAGCCTCAACGTTGCCATCCTTTCGTCATAATCCACTTTTACTATGATTTCAAAAGTTGGCACGCTTTTCGCTTATACCATCCATAGAGAGCTTGCGATGTTGTTAATGAAATAATCATTCATCTTGCAAAGCCAGATAAACCAACCCATGCACATCTTAAACGCTGCGTGGGTTGATTAGACCCGACCAGGAGAGCCGAGAATGTCCGCTAAACATGTTTTATCGTTAATCGAAGAGCACAATGTTAGATTTATTGATCTGCGTTTTACCGATACCAAAGGTAAAGAGCAACACGTCACTATCCCTGCTCATCAAGTTGACGAAGACTTCTTTGAAGAAGGTCAAATGTTTGATGGTTCATCCATCGGTGGCTGGAAAGGCATCAACGAATCTGACATGGTATTAATGCCAGACGCATCTACCGCAGTGTTAGACCCATTCTACGCAGATAACACCTTAATCATCCGTTGCGATATTTTAGAGCCGGGCACTATGCAAGGCTACGATCGCGACCCTCGCTCAATCTCTAAACGCGCTGAAGACTTCCTACGTTCTAGCGGGATTGCAGATGTAGTGTTATTTGGACCAGAACCTGAATTTTTTGTGTTCGATGACATTCGTTTCGGCAATAGCATGCACAGCAGCTACTATCATATCGATGATATCGAAGCGGCATGGAATACAGGTACTAAATACGAAGGCGGTAACAAAGGTCACCGTCCTGGCGTAAAAGGCGGCTACTTCCCAGTACCACCGGTTGATTCATCACAAGATTTACGTTCTGCTATGTGTACAACAATGGAAGATATGGGCTTAGTCGTTGAAGCTCACCACCATGAAGTAGCAACCGCAGGTCAAAACGAAGTTGCAACTCGCTTTAATACGATGACGAAAAAAGCGGATGAGACTCAAATTTACAAATACGTTGTACACAACGTTGCCCATGCATACGGCAAAACCGCTACCTTTATGCCAAAACCATTAGTCGGTGATAACGGCTCCGGTATGCACTGCCACATGTCTTTATCTAAAGATGGTGTGAACCTGTTTGCAGGCGACAAATACGGCGGATTATCTGAGATGGCGCTGTACTACATCGGCGGTATCATCAAACACGCTCGCGCACTGAACGCCTTTACCAACCCGACGACTAACTCCTACAAACGTTTAGTCCCAGGCTTTGAAGCGCCAGTTATGTTAGCTTACTCAGCACGTAACCGCTCCGCATCTATTCGTATTCCAGTCGTTGCTAGCACGAAAGCGCGTCGTATTGAAGTGCGTTTCCCAGACCCAGCGGCTAACCCATACTTAGCGTTTGCTGCACAGTTAATGGCTGGCCTTGATGGCATCATCAACAAGATCCACCCTGGCGATGCAATGGACAAAAACCTATACGATTTACCGCCAGAAGAAGCGAAAGAAATCCCAACGGTTGCGGGCTCTTTAGAAGAAGCGCTGGCTGAACTGGATAAAAACCGTGAGTTCTTAACTCGTGGTGGTGTATTTACTGACGATGCTATCGACGCTTACATCGAATTACTGCGTGCCGATATCCAACGTGTTCGTATGGCACCACACCCACTCGAATTTGAAATGTACTACAGTGCGTAACACGCCGTTCCACTGATAGTCTTTGTTGCCGTGAAGCACTTGCCCCATCTTTTGATGGGGCCTTTTCTCTGCACTGAGTGATAAACTGCAAATATTGGCTTCGACGTATCGGTTAATCAGTAAATAACGTATAATGCACCAAAATAGTGCAGGAGCAATATTACATGAAAGCCGAGCATTTACCTGTCCCCGAACATCTCCTCGATTCCTTAATCAACAGCGTATTGGTGCTGGATTATGATTTAGTCATTCATTATGCCAATCACGCCGCTTTACAGATTTTGGCGCAAAGCCCACGTAAGTTGTATGGCACCCCACTCCCTTTACTCTTTAATTATTGTTCATTAAATGATGAGCAGATGCTTAGCAGCTTAAAAACCGGTCACAGCTTTACAGAAAACGAAGTCACGTTAGTACTAAATAACCATTCTCATATGATGTCTCTGAGTGCCCAGCCGCTATCAGAACAATTTATCCTCGTTGAGCTTTCCCAATTAGATAGCCAGCGACGCCTTAGCCAAGAGTTAGCGCAAAATGCCCAACAACTTGCCGCTCGTGAGTTGATTCGAGGACTTGCCCATGAGATCAAAAACCCACTAGGGGGATTACGTGGTGCAGCACAATTATTGTCTAAGGCGCTGCCCGACCCGCAGCTAAACGAATATACCCAAGTGATCATTGAACAAGCTGACCGCTTACGCGCGTTGGTAGATAGGCTGCTAGGTCCACAATATCCCGGGCCTAAAACTGAGCAGAGTATCCATCATAGTGTCGAAAATGTGGTGCGCCTAGTTGCGTTAGAAAAACCCAATAATGTCACCTTAATCCGTGATTATGATCCCAGCCTGCCTGATCTTGAATATTACCCTGACCAAATAGAACAAGTGCTACTCAATATCACCCGCAATGCTTTACAAGCCCTTGGTGAAACAGGCGGCAATATTACCCTGCGCACGCGTACGGCATTTCAGGTCATGCTACAAGGCGAACGCTATAGACTCGCGGCTCGGATTGATATTGAAGATAATGGGCAGGGCATTCCCCTTGCCATCCAAGATACCCTATTTTATCCAATGGTTAGCGGTCGCCCAGATGGCACCGGATTGGGGTTATCTATCGCCCGCAGTTTAGTGGACCAACATGCGGGGAAAATTGAGTTCACCAGTTGGCCGGGTCACACCGAGTTTTCTATTTATCTACCCATCAAAAAATAGGAGATAGCCATGCAAAAGGGAAAAATCTGGGTTGTTGATGATGACAGTTCAATCCGCTGGGTGCTTGAGCGAGCACTGAATAGCGCTGAGCTGGATTGCACCTGTTTTGATAGCGCAAATGCCGTGCTTGACGCCCTCAATAATGATCGCCCTGACGTGTTGCTCTCCGATATTCGTATGCCTGATATGGATGGGCTTGCCTTACTCACTCAGTTGAAGCAGTCACACCCTTTACTGCCCATTATCATTATGACGGCACATTCGGATTTAGATGCCGCGGTTAATGCTTACCAGTCTGGAGCATTCGACTATCTGCCTAAACCCTTTGATATCGATGAAACTGTCGCACTCGTCGAACGCGCACTTAACCATAGCCGTGAACAAAACAATACCGCTGGAGACAAACCACAAGCGGCTATCGTTTCGTCAACAATGATCGGCGAAGCTCCCGCTATGCAGGAAGTCTATCGAATTATTGGTCGTCTTTCGCGCTCGTCCATTAGCGTACTAATTAATGGTGAATCTGGTACAGGTAAAGAACTGGTTGCCCATGCACTTCATCAACATAGCCCACGTGCCAATGAGCCATTTATCGCGTTAAATATGGCTGCGATTCCAAAAGATTTAATCGAATCTGAGCTATTTGGACATGAAAAAGGGGCCTTTACTGGGGCATCCCAAGTTCGCCAAGGACGTTTTGAACAAGCCAATCGAGGTTCATTATTTCTTGATGAAATCGGTGATATGCCACTTGATGTACAAACGCGCTTATTGCGGGTACTGGCTGAAGGGCAATTTTACCGAATTGGTGGCTATACCCCTGTTAAAGTCGATGTCCGTATTATTGCAGCCACTCACCAGAATTTGGAAAAACGCGTAGAGGAAGGGCTATTTCGTGAAGACTTATTCCACCGATTGAATGTCATCCGCGTGCAATTACCGCCATTGCGCGAACGTGTTGAAGATATTCCTCGTCTCGCCCATTATTTTTTACAAAATACCGCCAAAGAATTGGGCGTTGAAAGCAAAGTTCTCCACCCTGACAGCATTAAGCTTTTACAGCGCTATCCTTGGTCCGGTAACGTGCGTCAATTGGAGAATGTCTGTCGGTGGTTAACCGTCATGGCTGCGAGCCAAGAAGTGCTGCCACAAGATTTACCAAGCGATCTATTTGGTAAACAAGAATCCACCAAAGTGGCTAAAGATCCACATTCATTATCCACTAACGCAGTCGATCCTAATATCACATGGTGTGATCTCTTAGAGAAATGGACCGATCTCGCGTTACACGCTGGTCAGCAAGATCTGTTTAATGATGCCATGCCATTACTAGAAAAAACGATGCTCAATTGCGCCCTTAAATATACCGATGGACATAAACAAGAAGCAGCGCGTTTATTAGGCTGGGGGAGAAATACCTTAACGAGAAAATTAAAAGAATTAGGTATAGAGAAATAACTTTATTTAATGAAAAAAATAGCAATGATCTAATAATGAACATCGGGTAATAAACAAATTACCCGATATCATAAATAAACTTCAGCATTAGATTGTCTAAATATAATTATCAATAACTCCAAAAGAAAAGAAAAACCAATTAATAAAGAATAATAAAAACAAAAGCAATCATATAAAGAAAAGAAATAGAGATAAATACACATTTATCTTTAAGAACAAAACAATCATAAAGTAAATATCTTAAAAATAATCTAAAATTATAATAGAGCATGAAAAGCTCATCGATTATTTTGGAGATCCCCTATGAATAGAAACACATTCAAATCACTATTTTCCATAATATTATTGTTTTCAAGCCAGTCCGCTGTATCTGTAGATGGTAATATTGAATTCATTGGTGAAATTATAGATCAAGCATGTGAAGTAAAAACCGACTCAAAGAATATACAAGTTCCTTTAGGAAGTATTCCAAAGGCAAATTTACCCAATGTGGGTAGCAAATCAACACCCGTATTGTTCACCATTACACTCATTAATTGTCCTGTTACGGTAACACGAGCATCCGTACTCTTTGATGCAATACCCTATCCTGGTGATAATACAGTTTTAGCGCTAAAAGCAGATACTGGCGTTGCAACTGGAGTAGGCATTCAATTAACAGATAAGTCCAATGCTATTATTACATTATTAACGCCTTCGAACAGCTATGCATTATTGCCAAATGTTGATAATCCATTGAATTTCACAGCAAATTACATTGCAAAAGCAAGCCCTGTCACACCCGGTCCAGCAAATGGTGCGGCGACCTTTTTAATTGTTTATAACTAATTTACCTAATCAAAAAATAGCGATTATTATTACGAAAGGATAATAAAATGAGAACAATACTTTCCTGCTTTATATTGTTATTTTTCATCATCGATATAAGTCATGCAGGGGTCATTATCGGAGGTACTCGCGTTATTTACAATGAAGGAATAAAAGATGCCACCATTAACTTGAATAACCCTGATGACATTCCTTATTTAGTACAGTCTTGGGTAGATACTAGTGAAAGTAAGCCACAAGAAATTTTCTCAATAACACCACCTTTATTTAAACTTAATGGTGAGAGCAATAATACATTAAGAATATTTTTAACCGATAATACATTATCGAATAATAAAGAGTCTTTATTCTGGTTAAATATAAAAACAATTCCTGCTGTAAAGCATAAAGAAAACTCTTTACAACTTGCCTTCAGAACGAAAATGAAACTCATCTATCGTCCTACTAAGTTAAAAGAAGCTAATTTTAACGAGTTACAAAAAAAAATTATCTGGTCAAAATCAGGTAGCCAATTGACCGTTAAAAATCCAACTCCTTATTATATTAATTTTCAACAGGTCATATTTAATGACGAACAAGTGAATGATGTCAGCTATGTAGCACCTTTTTCATCCAACTCATTTACCGTCAATTCATCTCCAAACCACGGGATTGTTCAATGGGAATTAATTAATGACTTTGGAGCAACGACAGAACGTACTCAGAAAAAGATATAGCCTTTTATAATGCTGGAGATGCTTATGAAAAGTTATTGGTTTCCACTGGTATGTCTATTCAATTTGACAAACGCCTATGCCAAAGGAAATGACCAAAGTGAAAAGCCAATGTACCCTTCTGATGAAATGTACTTCGAAACCAGCTTTTTAAATTTGCCCGAGGGTCAATCGATTGACCTTTCACAATTTGACAGCAATGAACAATTAGCAGGGACTTATTTTGTTTATATTTATCTAAATCAACAATTTATAACCGCAAAAAAAGTACAATTTATCCCTAATGCTCAAAATAAGCTAATCCCTTGCCTAACAACACATGAACTGACAGAGTTCGGCGTTAACACTGCACAATTTCCAGATTTACAACAGAGTAAAGAAACATGTTCCTATTTATCGGCGATACCCGATGCCCATAGTGAATTTGATTTTAATCATCAGCGCTTATATTTAAGTATTCCTCAAATTGCCTTGGTCAATCATCCTCGAGGCTCAATTGACCTTACAGACATCGATAACGGAATCAATTCTGCACTGCTTAATTACAGCTATAGCAGTTCAAAAAATAACAGCAGAACACACCGCAGTGGGAATACATCAACAAGCTATGCCAATTTACGTCCTGGTATCAATTTAGGTGCGTGGCGGCTACGCAATTATTCAACCTGGATAAATAATGATGATACTCATCAATGGGATACGGTCTACACCTATGCATCTCGAAATATTAACAGTCTCAAAAGTCAACTGATTCTTGGAGACGGTGTTTCTCCTTCCATGGTTTTTGACAGTGTGCCATTCCGTGGTATTCAGCTTTCCACCGATGATGATATGTATCCAGAAAGCTTACGAGGCTATGCGCCGACAGTTCGAGGTATAGCTCGTAGTCATGCGCAGATAACCATTCGCCAAAATGGCTATATTATTTATCAAACCAATGTGGCCGCAGGTCCATTTGAAATCAATGATCTCTACCCAACAGGCAGTAGCGGTGACCTTTATATTACGATTAAAGAATCTGATGGAAGTGAGCAGCATCAAATCGTTCCCTTCGCTTCACTCCCTATTTTACAACGAGAAGGCTACCTATTTTACAGTGTAACTGGCGGGCAATACCGTGCCTATGACCCTCATATTGATAAAACGAAATTTAACCAAATTTCAGCTAGTTATGGGCTGCCTTATGACATGACGCTCTATGGTGGCTTACAACATAGCGCTGACTATCAATCTCAAGCCCTTGGATTGGGTAAAAATTTAGGTGATTTGGGTGCGATTTCTGCAGATATTACGATAGCCAATTCAACACTCAGTGATCATTCTCATCATCAAGGTCAATCTTATCGATTTCGTTATAACAAAAACTTGAATATGACAGGTACCAATATTGCACTGGCAGGATATCGGTACTCAACCAGTCACTATTTCAGTTTATCTGAAGTTTTCGACAACTATCGTAATACCGATTTTATCCCTCAAATTGAACGTCGGCGTAACCGTGCAGAAACAACCATTAGCCAAAACTTATGGCAACACTATGGATCAATTTCAGTTGGTTACGTAAATGAAGATTATTGGAACAGCCAGCGTCGAACACAATCAGCCAATATAAGCTATAACAATAATTGGAATGCGATCAATTACAGCATGAATTACACATTCGATAAAAATACGTTTAAATATCATTCATCTAATGATAGCCAATCAGGTCAAACTAATCATTTATTTGCCTTGTCAGTCAGTATTCCATTTACGTTTTTCGACGATACGGCTTATATCAATATGAACACCACTTCAAATAATCACAATACAAGTTCAAGCACGATTGGTATCTCAGCTTCACAGCTTAATAATCGTTTAAGCTGGAGTGCCCAACAAGAGTTCATCAAACATGGGCGCCAAAATGCTGGAAACATCAATGCAACCTATAAAGGTCAATCCGGTGTCATCACAGGAGGGAGCGGATACAGTCGAGATAATTACACGGTTTATTATGGCATAAATGGCAGTGTCGTCGGGCATGCTGATGGGCTAGTCTTTGGACAACCATTAGGAGAAACGGCAGTGTTAGTCGAGATCCCTCAGGCTTCTAACATCGATATATTAAATAATTCAGGTATTAGCACTAACGCTCAAGGATATGCATTAGTGCCTTATGTTTCCCCCTATCGTAAAAATACGGTAGCCGTTGATGTATCTACGCTACCTGAAAATACAGAGGTCGATCTCACGAGCAAAACAGTCACGCCAAGCCGAGGAGCCTTAGTTAAAGCTGAGTTTCGTGCCAATCTAGGGTATCGCGCTTTCATAACGTTGACTCGACCCAATGGTGAACCCGTACCTTATGGCGCTCAAGTTATTTTTCAAAATGAAAAAATGGTGAACAGCATTGTTGATAACAATGGAAAGGTGTATGTCTCCGGGTTGAGTGAACAAGGCAGTTTTGATATTCAATGGAACAATCAACCACTCTGCCAAGTGACCTACAATTTAGCTGGGTTACCAAACTATCTTGGTCTATATAAAACGACCGCTATATGCCAGTAGAGAGGAGCCATATGATCACTTGTACATTACAACAAAGTTTAAGCCGTATTTTACTCTTGTTCTGCTTCATTCCGACAATGCAAGCTGCCTGTCTACAAAATCCGCGTTTCGTGAATTTAATATCCTATGTGCCATCGCGGACTTATAACGTGTCATATGATGATCTATCTACACGAGATCTTGAAACTATCACAATACCCTATGGCGGTGGAGGCGCATATTTAGATACGCCTGCCACAGGAGCAAATGATTGTGGAGCGACTTATATGTATGGCCGCTTTTTGAGCCCTTGGGCGCCAAATTCAAATCGCATAGCACCATCTAACCTACCGGGGATCAGCATCTCGGTCCGCACTGCGGCGCCAGTATCAGGCTCAGGTTGGTTTAATGAGACATACTTGCCGCCAGCGGGTGGCATTCCAGGATTTAGAATTTCTCATACCAATTGGGATATTATTATAAAGAAAACAGGTCAAGTGACACAATCCGGTTCGCTCACTGCCGGTAATGTCGCATACCTCTACCAAACGAACACCCGCCCTACCAATTCAACGTGGTATCTAACCACATTAAATATGCCTAGTAACTCCATAAAAATCAATGTACTAAGTTGTTCCTTAAAAAGCTCATCGTATAATATTGATATGGGCGATTGGGACACAACTCAGTTCGGTGGTGTAGGCAGCACTAGCCCTTCGGTGAGCATTCCTATCGTATTGACCTGTAAACCTGGCACTAATATAAAAGCAACAATAACGAGCAATGCAGGTTATCAGGATGAATCAACAGGAAAATTGAAACTGGAAGGCACTGGGCAAGCAACTGGCATTGCGATTCAACTATTAGATAAAAATAATAGCCCTATTCGACTCAATTTCCGCAATAGCCTGCAAAATAATGTCCCTGCTGGAGATTATATTTTTAATTGGAAAGCTCGCTATATTCAAACCGCGACCACCATCACTCCGGGTACAGCTAACTCCAGCGCGATGGTCAATATTCAGTATGAATAGGCAATATGATGAATAGTCTTCAAAAATTATTGATTGGTAGTGCATATGTAGTATGCCACTACGCATATAGCGCCAATAATATTGCGCTCTATTTTAATGGCTCAATTAAAGCGTCACCCTGCCAGATTGAACAAACTGACTATATTATCGATCTAAAAACCATCAATATTGCCAATATAAGAGATAACTTACGATCGCCATGGGTTAACTTTAATGTCAGTTTGAAAAATTGCCCAACCAGCTCCCGTCAATCAATCATGACGCTAACCGGTACGCCAGACCCGACAAATTCAACCTATTTTATTAACCGTGGTACAGCCACTCATGTGGCACTAGATCTCACCACTGGAAATAGCCACACTCAAGTGAAAAATGGAACCCAAATCACTACGCCAATCAACCAACAAACTCACAGCGTACAGATTCCTTTTTCAGCCCGTGTTGCTGGTTTAAACAATGGTATGACAGCCGGTACTTTTCGTAGTCATGTGGAGTTTACCTTCACTTATAACTC
>NZ_JAMPSW010000099.1:0-13105 GCF_028484855.1 Providencia sp. PROV033
GTACGGCTTTTAACGCTATGGTGACAAAGCTTGAATGTAAAATTATTGAAATGAATGGGGAAAGGTTCGTCTTCATCCTGATGGATATGAATATGATAATCAGCCATCTACCGCTAAACAGGGGAAGTCAACCGCACCGTTTTCCCTACTGACGTATGAAAAATCGGAATGGCTTTCGCCATACTCTCCACAAACGTGCAGCTGCCTATTAATTACAGATGATTATGTGGATCCTGTGACTGATGTAATACCGCCACTTCGCGGTAATAAATAATATGGCTCACCAAACTGATTTTTAGCAAGTTGAGCAGGAATGACTACCATAAATCACCTTCCATCTAAAATGGCTCAAATGGACATTTCGACCTAAAAGGCAAACAATCACCAGTATCAATCAAAGCCAAAATCACCGAGGTTTAAATGGCGTATAATGCGGTGAAGCTGGTTTTGGTTTCGGTGTCGATGTCGGTGGCTCCGCCGCCTGACGAGGCTGGTCATGATAACCCGCCATTTTTCGCTGAACCGGATGTGTCAACGGCACCGTTTTCCCGGCGGATGCATTAAAAATCGGAATATCTTTCATCGTCCTCTCCACAAATGCAGGATCCCCCCAGACTTCCACTCTCTCCCCACTTTTATAACCACTAATTTGCAGGGCCATCACCACGCTTTTCCCCTTCTCCGATGGCGCATCGGCAATTTCAAGCTGAATACCCCGGTCGAGTAAAACCGGTTGACCGCCCGACGTATACACCACCGCCCCATCACGATTCACATGCGACTCATAGCCCCGAATTTGCGCAGGCTTAATATCATCGGCTGCAGCATAGAGGATCAGGTTATTCGAAATCCTTGCCGTGCGGTTCTGACGTTTCTCTCGATACGCCCAACCCCGTAGCTGAGATATCGCCGCGGTATCGTGAGCCACCGCCCGCATCTCCACCCAAGCACGATACGATAACGGTCGAGAATCTGGCCTTGCGTTAAGAGCCTGTCTCTCATCCCGGATTTGCAGACGTAGAGCCGCCATATCCTTCATCTTCTCCACTTCCAACGCGCGAAACATCAGCTTACGTAAAAGAGGATCGCGTTCAGTCAGACGCACATGATTTTTACGAATACGATAACCCGCTGCAACTTCACGAAAACGCGACTTGACAACATCCGAAGATATCTTCGGTCGCACAAAACAAGTCTTGTAAGCTTTATATCGGGCAATCAGATCTTGACGTGCCTGTGCACGAACACGACGACGCTCAAGGCGAGCGCTTTTGTCACGACGGTGAAGACGATTATCGTATTGAGAGTGAATATCGACAGCACTCCACACCACCTCCTTACCATCACGATTCACCTTGCGAAAGACCGTTCCCTGAGTAAACGCACCGATGAATTCCTGCTGATAACTCAGCGTCAAATCCGGATGAAGATCACTCGCTTTAATCGGGACTTGTTCATCATCGGCAACATCATAAATAGCCAAACCGTCCCCTTTCCGTCGCAGCTCAAGTCCCGCGGAAATCAGAATGTCATGCACATCAGACCAGTCATAGTGCCCACTAAAAAATAGGGTATTCATCTTCTCCCGACAGTGATCGACCGCGTACGAAAATAGACTTTCCTTATCGCCAAAATGCTCCAGTTGGCGCGCAGCGGCCGGAGCAGATTTATAAAACTTCTGACGACGAACAATCACGCCAGAATCGTTCACCCGATAAGGTCCATTGTCGTGCTTCCAACCGTATTTAATCTCCATTTCACGACAGCAACGGTCGAGAATAAAGTGATCATTATACAAGGATGCCGCTTTATAACTGATGGGATTGATACGATTAACGGTCAGGTGACAGTGCAAATTATCCGTATCATCATGAATCGCAAAAACATACTGGTGATCGTCCATACCAAGACGTTTCAAGCAGTGTCTAGCCGAGTCAAAAATCTGCTCTGGCGTCGGCCTTTCCGAAGCTGGCCATGACAAAATTGCATGGTAAACCGGATCATGACAGCGCGTATTCTGCACGGCCACCATGTCCATTTCTGTCGACGACGTCTCCAGTGAAAAACAGTTCGTTTCACAAATCACATTATCGCAACGCACCTGTTGTCGCCCATCTGGGAACGTTGCGATAATATCCTGTGAATCAGGCAACGCATTACGCGTCGCATACCCAACAAGGTCATTAAAAATTTTAGCTTCAGCGCGTGACTGGCGAATAAACGGTTTATCTGGCGATAAGGTTTCGCTCATCTCAACATCATCACGCAGGATGGTATAAGAGATAAGTTGCACAAAACTGGATTTACCATCACGCCGTCTGTCGGCCACAACTGCAAGCATGTTAATCCTCGTGATTATTTAAGCTGTCAGCCCTGAATTTCATCAAGGCGACCTTTGTTGCAATCAATGCATCTGAAAATGCTTTGCTTTTTTCTGTAGTCATCTTCCCCTCCTTTTTCATCTCGCTATAGAGATGTTTCAGCAATCCACCTAACTTCAAAATTTCATTCATCTGCTTGGTGTCACCCTTCGCTACGATGCGTCGCCCCAAGGCGGCGCGTCGCATAAACTCACCGGTTGAAAGGCCCGCAGCTTTCGCGCTACTTTGAATTTTTTCTTTCTCTTCCGGATAGCATCGCACGCTACCCAGTAACGCCGTTCTCTGGCGTTGTTCACTTTTACTCATGTTCAATTCCTGCTCAGGCTAACAGGCTGATGCGGTAACAGGGTATCGGGACGGAGTCCTGAGCAGGGCGTTTTGTGGGACCGACTGCGTGCAGGCGGTGCTACAAAACATACCCTGTCCCGTTCTTTACATCGAATTTTATTTCATGTGTGGAAGTATAGGTGATTTTTGTGTTGTCGTCACGGAGTAACGCCAGAAAAAATGGGGGCTGGAATTGGGTCATTGATGAGGGTATACTGACGGTCTAAAATAATGAAAAATAAAACAGGAAATTAGAAAATGGCTGAAAAGAAATACTACAGCATGGAAGATATCGAGCAGGCTAAATCATCACTGAATGAACTGCCCGATTTAACCCTCTCTCGCCTCACAAAAACAGACGCATTGGAGCGGCTAAAAGAAACGATTGTTGAGCTTGCAAATAAAAAAGGTTACAGCGTGGAGGAGATCCGAAGTGCACTCATGTCGGTGGGAATTACAGCCAGTGTAAAAGCCATTCGTGACATGTTGAGCTCACCCAAAAAATCTCAACATCGCACGACTAAAAATAAAAAATCAGAAAGCGAGGTAACTAAAAATTAAGATTATTAATTAAAAATATTAACAAGAAAATGAAATGTCATATTCATCATTATGTTCAAGATTAAAGCATACATTTGGCTGAGCATTAAAAAATAAACGCGCCATTAGGCGCATTTTCTTTAATAACTTGTTTTTCTTAGTACGCGATTAATTTCTCCTCCTACCCCATCATTTCCAATAATTTGTTCGCGTCCAATTTTGTATAATATTCCTTGATGATAATTTTCAATCGTCATAAGTGTGGTATCAAACTCATAACACTCGCCATACTTTTCAATCAATGATTTGATTGCCAATGCTATTATTTCATCACTATAATGACGATTCGTAAAAACATAATCAGCACCACCATAAATCACATTAAATGGCGAATTTTCATTGTAAGAATAATCAGTGTAGCAATCTAACCGTGATGTTTTATATTTTTTAATAATTGATTCGACTTCATCTACTGTCGGCCCATCTGTCCAAGTTACATGATAAGAACTGTAATATTGTTTACGTACTGAAAATTTTGTTTTTGGAAAATATTTTTTTAACTCAGCGCGGATATTTTTACCGACTATTTTGACTTCATTATCTGAATTAGAGGTTATCTGTGTTAAGTGTGAATATTCTGTGTTGTTTTTTTGGAATTCGACACCTTGATTAAATTCTTTGTGTTTTTGTTCTTCTTCGGCATTTTCTGCTTGTTCATGCGCTTCCGCTTTTTCAATTAATGATTTAATTGTTTCTTGTTCAACCGTTTCATCTTCAATTTTCCATTGTACGCTGTGTAAAATACTTTCCGGTAAACGATTAGTTTTATTCCCATTAAAGAATACGATATCAAATTCAGCATTACTCCCTGTAACCATAACATTATACATATTCTTCATGCTTTGTGGTTTTTGCTCGCCATGAATATTAACTATAACCCCCTTGCCGAGATTATATAAATTAGTGTGAACCACTTGACCAACCGATAATAATGTTTGCTGTTCCATATTTTTCTCTCTTTAATTAATGAAGTTTGACTAAGCGCAAGTCTGAGACTTGCGCAGGATTTGATTAATCAATCGCATTCAATATCTTGATTTGTGATTCAGGGGGTAATGTGAAAATAAAATCGCGTAATTGGTGAAAATAGGCAGAAATACGTTCACAATCTTCATGATGTTCTTTTTCATAGGTGACAAATGAAAAATGGCTTAACATCATTAAAGTGACAATTATTCCCGCTTCTTGGGCGCTAACATCGTCCATAAATCCATTCGGTGAAGTGAGCATATAGCCTTTTGTCGGTTGCAGATAAAAACCGCCATTCGACAACGTATAAAAATCCCAATAGCCGCCGTTATAGGCTACGGCGTTCCGAGTCATCCAGTTATAGATTGCATTTTCAAAGGCAATACAGTAACGACCTAGTTTTGAAGGTAAAAACGTTAAACGAGCTTGAGCATTATTCACCTCAATAGCCGTGATTAGGATTTCGTCTTTTCCATTTCTTTCGTTAGATTCTTTTGCTGCAAGATTTTGATGTGATGACATATTTGAATTCTCCGTTGTGTTAATGATTTCTTTCGTCGAGTTCCCCGCTGCAAAGGCCGTACATAGCCGAGACGAGGAAGGAAGCAAGGGCGGAGACAAAATTGTTGGAAAGCGCAGCGGCAAGAATTTTGGTGGAGTGCACTTTACGCTTGCTGTATGACGAGTTGAGGCTATGTTTTAGGCCAAGCGAGGAACACGATGGAAGATTAATCACACAGGTGATGAAGATGGCATCCCCCGACTTGCAGCGAGAGAAGCGAACGGCAAGGCGCCCTTTAAGCTTAACAACGTTAAGCGGTTAATCAGGGGCAGCTCCTTCAGGGAGCTTGCATCCCTGTCCTTTGCGCCACGCGTTAGCGTAAAAAGGCGCAGGGGTTATTTGTGTCGGATTGAGCCTGGCTCGATGCCAGGGTTAAGCCGATGCGCAAAAAGGGGAATAAATCCCCTTGAAAATTCAGTGGATTAGGCTGTTAGAAAGGTTTTAAAGCGGAATGAATTTAACATCAACATCGGGGTATATAGCGTTTGACGAACGTCCAGCGTTAAACTGTTACCAATATTCACAATGGCAGGGATCCCCAATAATGCCAGCTGGACGTAGCACATACGGGCAGCCACTTCATCAATATCAGTACACACCGCAATCATTTGCATTTGTGGGTTATAGCCTTGATTCAAAATGGTATTAATACACGCAATTACCATTCCGCCCGCACCGCACGTAGGCTCGCACACACTGATATAGCCATTTTGTTCAATTATCGCCCCACAATCCCCAATTATCAGATCACTCATGAGCTGGCTGATATGAAATGGGGTAAAAAATTGCCCCCACGCCCCTTCGCCTAACTCAAGTGACATAAACACCGCGCCTAAAAAATCGGTCGCTTGATGGTCTAAGGCGTTAACACAAAGGGCTAATAGTTTCGCGAACGCATCCAAATCAGCTCTTTCATAACGCGCAATCACGTTAAAGTAAGTTTGTTCCAACTCAGGGCATTGTTTCACGCTGTTTTCTAATGAAATAGCCGCTATATGAATAAAATCCCGAAACACCTCTAGACGACTGTGATACCGTGCTGTTTGGTTAAACGTTTGAATAAACTCCTGATGAAAGTCACAATTTGACTTCGGGTTAACGGTGGTTAGATTGACTTTTTCACCTGTTTTTTCGGTCTTTGTGTATCCCTTACTGGGTGGTTCTACGGTGATAGGCGGTTCTATTTTCACGGATTGACTTAAATCCACATCAAAAAAACTCAATTGTGACATGTCGACGCTCCAAAACTGCCCCTGAAAAACAGGGGCAGTGAGTTAACTTAAATCCACGATTTACGCAGTTCTAAACAGCGCAACAGTTGCCCCAAACAATGATTATTCATTGCAGGAATGCGCACGGGCTGTTTTCGTTTAAGTTGTTTGTCGATATGTCGCGCCATTGCCCGATAGGTCGGCTGAATATCACTAATCGCGATATCGTCACGCACGACCCGACGTTTTGACACGACAGGCATTTGGGGCTTTACAGGGTTGGCAGCGTATGCCATCATATTTGCATTCATTGGATCTTCTCCTTTGAGTGAGTGCTTGCCTTGAGTTCCTCGCGAAAGTACATCAAGGCTCGGATTAAGCAGGCGTAAGCCTGCTTTTTTCATTGTTGCGCCACTAATCCAACACAACGTACACGCGAAATAATTTGCGCGTGAGATAACGTTGACACATCCCGAAATGTGAAATAACGCCCGCTCACTTTGACAAAAATGTCCGTCACGTTCCCCAACACCATTTCTTGCAATTTAAAAGACTCTGTATTGTTATTGCCTTGCCAATCCAACGGAGGCATAACCGATAACGCATCCATAAATTGCGCTAAGGTGATTTCTTTTGGGGCAGTTTTGACGGCTTGTTCGCGCCCGATCCAATACATCATTTCCGCGCTTTGGGTTTCTTGGTAACTGTCTGTTTCGTACTGCTCTAATGCGTGATACATACTGTTTCTCCTTTTGTGGTTTCGTGATTGAATCAATATCGAACAAGCTCGATATTGAATAGCGCGTTAAGGTGTCGCGCTATTCAATAGGTCGCTTTAACGGTATTGGCGAAGCGCTCTTTTAAATGGCTTAATGTGGTTTGCGCTCACTAATTCACGGTAAGTTAAATCAAAATGTGTAGTTCCATCCGTTAAAATGTAGCGATAACGCGTGTTCATTTTTTCAGTGAATTTCGTTTTTTTTAGAAACGTGAAAAACTCGTTAATTGAGTCAAAGTGATAAACCTCATACGCATCCTCTGTTGCATCTTTCTTATGGGCTTCTGAAAATAAAACTTGATAATTCATGTTGATACTCCTTGTTTTTGGCTTTTAACTCATCTTTCTGGAGGTTTTGGCGTGGCGGTGTTGACGTTCACCGATGGCCTCGTAGTTCTCTTTGAAAGTGTTAATTCATCTTACTGTCAGTTCAGTCGCGGCAAGGGCGATTAAGCTATAAAGGGAAAGGTCTTGCAGGGGCTAGAAGCGGCAACGCGACCCTTGCAAGTTCTTGAGCTTTATGGATTAATCAACAGCCCTAGCGAATGGGCTGATAGTAAGAAAATAACCGTCGGGTGAGGAGGCAATCGGCCGACACGCAACGCGTGGCGTCCTTAACGGCCGTGCGAAGCACGAAATGCCGTGCTGTTAGGTTTCGCTTGCTATCCGAAGGACAGAGACGCTTGCGGCTCTGCGGAAACCCATTCGTAAAACGAATGGCGTTGGAGTGTAGGCGACAGCTCGACGAAATCGAGCTGCCGTAGGAACCCATAATGCAACAGTACCCCGTCTACTCCAGCGTGAGTAAATCGAGGTGTTGATTAACCCCACCCTTAACCCATTTAAACATTGTGCCCCCTTCATAACGGTAGGAGGTCGCTGTTTATCATGCTCTATGATTAAATGCTTAAAAGTGACATTTTGTCACTTTTAAGCATTATTTTTAGGGTTTTATGAGCGGCTTTGAATTGAGATTATGGCGCAGAGGGATGCATTGGGATCAAGTGCGCGCAGCAGAAGAGCTTGGAGTCAGTTTAAGAAGCTATAAACGTTATGAAAAATCGCCAAAAGTCACTAAACTCGTTGCTCTAGCGACCTTTGCCCTCAGCGTTAAATTTACTGTAATTTAATGCTAATACCACAGGCTCGATATTGACCTATCAAGCGGGTTGTCCCCATTTTCCACATTTGGAGAATCAGTAAGTGCTGCCCACACAGGCACGTGAACGAAAGTTTACGGGCCCCGCGCATCGGTGTGTAAATGGGGTCAATCCGTCGTTCGGCTTAAGGCTGGCTCAAGGCCAGCATGAAGCCGTTGCGGCGAAACTTAGAAAAGGCGTATCCCCAAATTCGGTGGATAACTTTATTTTTGAGTGTGGATAATTATAATAACCCCATGATATAGGAAGGAAACCTTGGTTTGATTAATTACTGACCGTTTTTCTATTAACAATGAACATCAGGAATATCAGCTAATCGAGTCGTCCAGCACGGGGGAAAGGAATGATTGTTTCATTAACCACAACGCTGATTACAATGAGATCCCCTGCCCTATGTTTACACTAACTTTGATAATTTGTTTTTTACCTTCGCAAAAGGTTGAGTGGTTTTTATCTCTGCAACACCATTGTCTTCATTCAGCATTGAATTCACACCAAGTGATTTGATAACAGCCTGTATTTCAGCTTGTGATGGCTTCCAACCCGTTGTTTGCGAAATTAACGTGACAAGCTGTTCTGCCGTCAATGTATCATTAAATAACGTCGCTAATAATGCGGGCAAGCGTGCATCAAGATATTGTAATGCCGCACCACAAATAAATGCATGGCGGAAAAACTCCCCTCGAGCTGAACGCGGTATAGACTCAATAATCTCTAATGCCTGATTATCTGCAGGATTTTCAGGATGAAGGTATAACGTGAATTTTTTCCGCTCATGACTCATCAAGTTAGTCCTCTTTAAAATAGGCGATGGCTTCAACCAATGCGGTTTGTGGCGAGTCTAACAGTGTAATTTTATCAGCAATAAGGCGCCATGCATTTCTGACCGCAGGCTCGATTAAAGATGCCCCACCGCCAACCAAATAAATACGATTGACGTTTTTAAATTGACTCAGTTCGTCGACAACCCGTTCACCTAATTGTTTTATTGAAGAATCAATCGTATCTAACACTAACGGAATTTTCGATTCATCATTCACAATTTGACGGACAAACTGCTCGTTATGACGTTGCTTAATGAGTTCATCAGCAACGAGCGCACTGGTATCACTGGACGCCATTTTCAATGCACTCAGTGCAGCTTGTGTAACCATGGAAACACCAATTTCAGCGTTACCATGAATCGCACTGACACCATCAAACTGACCCACAACCACACCCACATCTAGTGTTGTCCCCCCTAGATCAATCACCAGTGACTTTTCAAACTCACCCACATTGTCATTCACTAACTGGGTTAATACAGCAGGTAAAGATTCAGGCATTACCTCAACGTTCTTTATAGTAAAGGTTATTCCTTTATTCAGTTTTACAGGACGTAGAACATTTTGAATCTTGCGCTGAATATTTAATTCATTCTTTTGGCAATCTGCCGTATAAAACTCGCTGATAGGTAAAGTGACAACCAAATCGACATCTTGAGGCTCAAGTCCACAGCTTAAAAGTGCATGATGGATAGCAAGGATATTCGCATCTGTATATTGATACTCAATATGAGTCGTTCTAATTGCCTGTTCACTCACCTCATCATAAGTGAACTTTTGACCATCCAATTCATAGTTAAAAGTCCCCTTTCCACCTAACCCTTCTATTTTCCAGCCTTTTTTAAATGAGTTCGTTGATAACTTAGTTTGAAGCACCTGCTTGTCAAACCATGCCAACTTCACATTTGTAGAGCCATCGTCGCAATATAATTTCATACACCCTCACATATAACTCAAATCGAGTATTTAGTTAATGTTTTTTCTTTATCAAAGTGAGTTATTTTTTTCAGAAACTCATTTTGAGTATTTTTTATATGATAACATTCAAAAAAATCAAATCAACATCAAAACACAATTAAAAAACACTTTATTTGATATTGATTTAATATTAAATTAATATCAAAATAATCATTTGACTTTGCTTTCAATGCTTCTATCATAAATATGAGATCAATATTAAAGTGGATGTATTATGATATTAACAATTGCGAATACAAAGGGCGGGGTAGGTAAATCAACGTTGGCTGTCAATATAGCAGTAGCCAGAGCTAGACAAGGTAAAAAAGTCTGGCTTGTTGATGGAGATAAACAAGGATCATCTCAAACAGCAATTTTGGTTAGATCTGAAGATGGGATAGAGCCAGGTATAGCTTGTTCACATTACCCAGAAGGTCCAGTATTAAGAAGCCAAGTGCAGCTACAAAAAGATAATTATGATGATGTCATCATTGAGTGTGGTGGACGCGACTCAACTGCAATGAGAGCTGCGTTAACAATTACAGATATTTTAATTGTTCCTTCAGCACCTGGTAGTTTTGAAGCATGGGCTATGGATGCAAATGTGGCTTTAATAAGAGAAGCAAGAAGCATCAGGGATAATTTAATTTGCTACTCATTACTAAACAAAGGGGATACGCACGCTCGTTCAACCGATAATATTGAAATGATAGAAATGATGAAAGACTACCAAGATGATATTCCTGTTCTTGATACTGTAATTTATCAAAGGAAAGCATTTGCTAATGCAGCAGGAAGCGGTAGAACGGTCGATGAGCTAAAATTAAAGGGCAGGGATAAGATAGCGATAACAGAACTAAATAACCTTATATCGATATTATACAAACAGTAAGAACCAATTTAAATAACATCAAAGTAATATTAAAACAACATTAAAACGAGAGAAAAAAATGACATCTAAGTTTAGAAAAAGACCTACAAATAATGCAGCTACAAGTTTAAACGAAGATGCAGCCGCAAGTTTTATTAATGCGGCACCAGATGGAAAAACAGAGGAAAAAAAGGGCATTATTAAAGGTAAAAAGCTTCAGATAACAATAACTATGGCCCCAGAACTCATAGAACAGATTGACACAGCTGCAGCAGAAAATGGGCAATCTAGAGCAGCATGGATAAATATGTCATGCATAAACGCCTTAAATTATGGCTTGCAAATTCAAGGTAAGAAAAACTAATTCAATATTAAATTAATATCATATTAGCATTAAGTTAATTTTGAAATTATATCATTTAAATATTAAGTAATTACTAAGTATATTGGCGCAGTTTTTCTTTAATTCTCAAAATTGTTTGTCTCGTGGTATTAAATTCACGTGCAATTGCACTGATCATGCTCCCAGCCTGAATACGTTCAATCACAATCTGTTTTTGCTCATCATTCAGGGTAGGGGGGCGACCAAATCGCTTTCCTGCATTTTTAGCTCTTGCGATACCAGCATGAGTCCGCTCAACTAACAAATCTCGCTCAAATTCGGCAACAGCTGAAATTACCTGCATCGTCATTTTCCCAGCAGGGCTTGTTAGATCAACACCACCTAAAGCCAAGCAATGAACCCGAATATTCCGCTCTGATAATTTTTCAACGGTTTTTCTAATATCAATCGCATTACGGCCAAGACGATCCAGCTTAGTGACAATCAGCACGTCTCCATGTTCCATTCTATCCAGTAGGCGTGAAAAGCCGGGGCGGTCACTAGCAGCAACAGAACCACTAATTTGTTCTTCAATAATTCGATAGGGCTCAACGTTAAAACCGGCCGCTTCAATTTCTCTTCTTTGGTTTTCTGTGTTTTGTTCCAGTGTTGATACACGGCAATAAGCAAAAACTCGTGACATTATGCAATTATCCGTCCGAAATAGATGTCCGAATAATAACACGCGTACGAAATAAATTAATCATAGTTTCGTACACTATTTATCACCTATGTACGAAACTGAACCAATTCGTACACAAACAAACACAAATTTCGTATAGCAATTTGCTATCAGTTGATTTATTATTTACGCATAGCAATTTGCTACCTTTGGAGGTTTTATGCAAACTACAATTCGTAAATCTGTTCGTAATAAACAAATAAACATTCGAGCTACTGATGAGGAACGCGCTGTAATTGACTATGCAGCAAGTTTGGTCAGTAAAAATCGTACTGATTTTATCATTGAAAGAGCTGTAAGTGAGGCTCAGAATATCATCTTAGATCAACGAGTTTTCGTTCTAGATGATACGCGTTATCAGGCTTTCATTGAGCAACTTGAAGCCCCTGTTCAAAATATTGAAGGCCGCCAGAGACTGATGGATGTCAAACCAGAATGGAAATAAATGTTACTGCCCCCGAATTACTAAACGAAGAACATGACCTTCAGCAGTTCAATTGTGGAAATGATGTATTAAGTGATTGGGTTCGCCGCAGGGCAATAAAGAACCAATATATCAATGCATCCCGTACATTCGTGATCTGTTTTGAATGTACAAAGCGTGTAGTGGGATATTATTCTATTGCGACAGGATCTGTGAATCATATCAATTTAAGTCGTAGTTTACGCCAAAATATGCCAGATCCTGTTCCTGTTGTTCTTTTAGGCCGCCTTGCTGTAGATAAGTGCGTCCAGAGTCATAGTTTTGGTAAATGGTTACTTAATGATGCTGTAATTCGAGTATCTAATCTAGCGGACCAGGTAGGAATTAAAGCTATTATGGTACACGCTATAGATGAGCAGGCGAGAGCATTCTATGAATATTTTGGCTTTATCCCATCCCCTATAACTCCAAATACATTATTCTATAAGATTTAAACTAGGGTATTGTTGCAATGTTTGATTTTGATGAAAAATGTGGTGCTCCATACACAACATATTGTATTTCTAGTTAAAAGAATAACCAAATGTGGGCGCAAGATTATCTTCAGTAAAGTTTTGCAACTGTGCCATTTGCAGTACCAACGCACCGCCCAAAGGATGATAATGCCAGTGAAATGACGTCCTTTAAATGCATTCATGAGGTAAGCTTCCGTAGTGGGCTGGTGAGCTTAGCATAACGAGTCATTCAAACTTTGCAACAGAGCCATTGAGGCCGCTAAACCTCATTGGATAGCCCCTCCCTCAAACTTGACAACAGTTCCGAAAGTCGCAGGTCTCTGAAAATAAGCGAGATAGAGGCTATATCGCTACTCGATTCGAGAATCAAACATCAACGTTACCGCCCCTTTCCAATTTGAACCGGGTGCTTTGACCATTTTTTCCACCTCAGGTCGATTCACCACAAAGTCGAGTGTCGAA
>NZ_JAMPSW010000100.1:0-12613 GCF_028484855.1 Providencia sp. PROV033
TTAATTAATTTATTAAAAAGTTAAACCCAGTGACCTTAAAAGAGAAAAACGAAAATGCGGATTGGAATGAAAAAAATCGTGCAAGAAAAATCAGAAGGAAAAACTGAAAAGAGGTATAAAAAATACAGGGAAGAAAACCCCGCACCCGATACACATGCCACTGCTACAGGGTGCGGTAAAAATCAATTAACGGCCGCCAAATAATGACATGCTGTTCAGATCTTTAAAAATATCTTGAGAAGCTTGGAACATCGCCTTCTCTTTATAATAATCCGTTGTGGTCGCTGTCCAGTTCGTCTCTAACAACTCACTTTTACGCGCCGCATTCTGGATAGAACGGGTATCCGCTAAGAAATCAAGTTTATCAATCTCTTGCAGCTGTAAACCTTGTTTCGCTTCGATATTGGAGATTTGATCCAATGCCGCTTTAATGCCACGGTTAGCCGCGTCCATACCCGCTTGCGCTCTGTCTAAATCCGCTTGTGGTGCATTTTCTTGTGGAATGCCCAGCGCTTTGATGCCTTCGTTCAATGCTTTAAAGACATTGACCATACCCGTACCATCGGTTTCAAACACTTGTGCGCCCGTGAAATAGGTAGTCATTTCACGCTCACTCGCGACATTCTGAGTGATTGGCTTATCGCCACCGTGGTACAGCACTTCACCATCCGCATCAATTTCAAATGGTGGCTTATCAGATTTAAAGCCCGCAAAAATATAGCGACCATTACCGTCGGTGGTATTGCCCAGCGCAACTAATTGCTCTTTCAGGCCTGTCAGTTGCTCAGCTAGTGAATTGCGGTCTTTATCACTCAAAGCGCCTTGGTTAGAAGCTTGAATGATGGTGGTATCGATTTGCGTCGTGACATCCGTCATTTGCGTCAGGATGCTCATTTGCAACGTCATACCGGTTTTCGCAAAACCGCGGCTGGTCACATATTGTTGGTTGCGGTTTTCAGACTGGTTAATACGCACCGCTTGAGATGATGCCTGCGGGTCATCTGAAGGCTTGTTTACACGCTGCCCTGAAGCTAATTGACTACCCGCCTCCATCCAACGAGATTGAGCGCCATTCATGTCCTGTAAGCGTTGGTGGAAAATCATATTCGTACTTAAACGCATCGCTTAAATCCTTATTAAATTCTGATTAAAACCCAGTGTTTTTGATCACTCAAAACGCCATCAATTAGAACGCACGCATTAATGCATTAAATAAATCATCAACCGTCTTTAATACCTGAGCATTGGCGTTAAAGAATTGCTGGATTTTTTGCATCTGAATGCTCTCTTCATTCATGTTAACCCCCGAAATTTCTTGCTCTTGGCGATAGAAACTTTCGGTCATTTTGTTCTGGGTTTCAGAATCAATTTGCGCTTGCTTAGTACGACTTCCCACATCATTGACTAATGTTGCGTAGAAATCAGAGAACGTCGAGCCACCATCAATCAGTTTTTGGTCTTGCAGCTTAACTAACTCTTTAATATTTTTGTTGTCACCCGGGCCACCATCTTTACTGCCTGCTTTTGCAAACTGCGAAGACTCGGTTACCAGCGTTGACATCCCGTTAACCACACCATTCATCGGTTTAACGACGAAAGTGTCTCCTTGTGCAGGAGAATTGGTCGTGATTTTGAGTTCAATACCTTCAAATTTCAGTGAACCTGGAGTGCCAGTATCAACTTTAACGTCAACGCCATCCGGTAAACGGGTTACATTCCATTTGCCACCATCAAAACGCATTTCATAGTTTTTGCCCGTCACTTGAGAAACATCGCTGTAACTCAAATCAAAGTCAGTTTTACCGGTATTGAAGGTGTTGCTGACCACAGAGCCTTTACCAATCGCGAAAAAGTCTTTGCCAGTTTCGCCATTAGAATCAAAACCTTTTTGATGAATTTCATTAAATTTAGTCGCAAAAACTAACGCTAATTTATTGATTTTTTGATAAGCAGGGTCGAGCACTTCTTGGCGTGAACGTAAAATACCGCTCAATTCACCGCCTTTGAATGCTTCGTCAGGGATTTCACGAACTTGGTCATTTGCCCCCACAAAGCCAATGCTAAAACGGCTGTCATCTTTTGAGGATGGCACTGCTTCTAAACGGTTAGCTTTTTCGCCAGTAACCAGCGGTAGCCCGTTGGCAAAGGTCACGTTATAGTTGCCATTTTGTTCGATAACTTTAACGCCAATCAACGAGTTAACTTCATTCACTAAGCGGTCACGGACATCCAGCAGATCGTTAGGCTCTGAGCCACTGACGGAGCGCACACGTGCAATTTGTTGGTTTAATCCCGCAATTTTTTCTGCGTAGATGTTGATATCTTTCACCTTATTTTCAATTTGGCGGTTGATATCACGTTCCATCTCTTGCAGTTGTTTATCAGCTTCTTTGAATTGAGAAACTAGCGCGTTGGATTGCCCTAAGAAAACGTCAAGCAGCGTTTTGTCGCTCGCGTCACTGCTAGCTGTATCCAGCGCTGTAAAAAAGCTGCCGATGCTACCAGACAAGTCTTCGACATTGTTTGTCAGTAGGTCATCCACTTTGTTGCAGTTTTTCACATACGCTTCGAAATCACCGCTATGCGCGCGGGATTGGCTGTATTGCGCATTAACAAATTCATCAAACTCACGGCGAACATGGCTGAAATAGGTGCCGTTACCAAAATAACCATTAGGTGTCATCGTACCGGGATTCTCCCCGAAAACAGCACTTTGGCGGTGATAGTAACCTACGCCAGCGTTCGCTAAGTTGTTAGAAATAACACTTAACCCGCCTTGCGCAGCGTTCACACCACTGAGCGCATTATTCATTACATTGTTCAGCATAAGCTTTTCCTATTCTTGGGACTGAGCGCTTTGATTGGCTGACTCAATCTCAGCGCTAGCCACTCAAAATTTTTCACTTATTTATTTATCGGAAAATTGGCGCAAATGTTTAGCGCAAACTTTGATTTATTAAGATGCTTTAAAAGATATCGTTTAAGTCGATGTTATAAGCTTGAATCGCCCGTGACGCCGAGGTATTCGCCACACTACCCGAACCACGAATCTGGTTAATTAACGTGATCAATTTGTCTGAATATCCAGGGTCGGTCGCATACCCTGCTTTATGGAGGCGACGTGCTGCAATTTCTGGGGTTGCGGCGTGTTTAACATCTTTATAGCGAGGATTTTCCGTTAACAGGCTGATATAGTCGGAAATCGCCTCTTCATAGGAGCCATACACCCGGAAATCATCGCGCATTTTGATGGTTTTACCGTTGATCACTTCCGTGGTCATAATATTCGTGACCGGTCCTTGCCAATTTTTACCCGCTTTAATACCAAATAAGTTATGGCTGGTTTTACCTTCCGCAGTCAGAATTTCTCGTTTTCCCCAACCACTTTCTAATGCCGCTTGCGCCAGAATTAAGAAATGGGAAATACCACTTTTTTCACTGGCATTTTTAGCAGGCTCAATCAATTGATTGATAAAATTGCTGCTATTGAGTGATAAGGATTTGATTTGCTTGAAAGGTGATGCCAGTGCATCCCCCATAGCAGGGGCGAATCGTCGTACCATTTGCTCTAACGCGAACGGTGGCAACGATTGCAGATCCTGCTCATTGAGTGGCATAAAAGCGCCTTGTGCGGGTGAGCTTGGTGATTGGTCACGGGTCAGTTGCTGATACATCATTTCCCCAAAACCAAGCCCTTTTTGGGCAAGGTCTTGAGCAATTTGTTGGTCATACATACTGGTCATCATGCGCGTTTGGTCGCTGGAAAACATGCCATCCTGCGGTAATGCAGAACGCATGCTTTTGAGCATCATTTCCACGAATGTTGCTTCCAGTTGCTGCGTCACTTGACGCAGCCCTTGTTCCGGCGATTTGTTTAACTCGCCTTTTAAACTGGTTAACGACTGGACATCATACGCAGCCCCTTGTAATAACTGCATATCGCTCATTAGATGATCTCCAGTTTCGCACGTAGGCAGCCCGCACTTTCCATCGCTTGCAAGATAGACATTAAATCTGTTGGCGTTGCCCCTAAGGTATTGAGCGCCTGGATAACTTGGTTAAGTTGAACGCTTGCATTCACTTTTTGCAGCGCCCCACCTTGCTCTTTCACGCCAATATTGGTGTTACGAGTGACCACCGTTTGTCCGCCAGCAAATGGCGTATTGGGTTGGTTAACTTGGGTTTGACGGTCAACTGTCACAGCTAAGCTGCCATGCGCGACCGCACAACTATCCAACGTCACACTGCGGTTGATCACCACAGAGCCAGTGCGTGAATTCAGAATAACTTTGGCTTCTGCCATCGGCGTACGTACGTTCAGCTCTTGAACTCGCGATAAAAAGCGGACTTGGTCTGTGTTATTTGCGGGAACGAGTAATTGAACAGTTCGCGAATCTAATGCGCGCGCAGAACCCATTCCACCCAGACGGTTAATCGCATCTGAAATGTCTTGTGCTAAAGCAAAACTGTCCTCGTTGAGTTGCAGGTTGATAGCACCACTTTGACCAAAGCTACTGGCCAGTTCGCGTTCAATGGTTGCACCATCAGTAATACGTCCACCATTAAGTTGGTTGACTTTGACGCTGCTTCCGCCTGCACTAGCCCCTGCACCACCCACTAAAACGTTACCTTGCGCCATCGCATAAATTTGCCCATCACTCCCTTTTAATGGCGTCATCAGCAAGGTACCACCACGTAAACTTTTTGCGTTACCCATCGAGGAAACAACCACATCCACCGATTGACCAGAGCGACCAAATGGCGGCATTTTTGCCGTGACCATGACCGCTGCGACGTTTTTCAGCTGCATGTTGGTGCCCGGTGGAACAGTGATGCCCATCTGGGACAACATGTTATTTAAGCTTTGAGTGGTAAATGGGGTTTGCATGGTTTGGTCACCCGTTCCATCCAATCCGACCACTAAACCATAACCAATTAATGGGTTATCTCTCACCCCTTGCACCGTGGTGAGATCTTTAATTCGTTCGCTGTAGGCAGGAGCAACAAATAGGCTCCCGAAAAGGCAAACAAATGAAATGAGAACGAATAATTTGTTTTTCATTGATTTTTCTCGGCTATTAGCTGACGGATATTCACTTAGTAAGGGGATACATTTAAGAAAAAGCGCTGTAGCCACCCCATTGTTTGGGACTCGTTGATATAGCCATCACCAACGTATTCAATCCGAGCATCAGCCACTTGCGTGGAACTTACATTGTTATCTGCGCCAATCGTGCGCGGGTTCACCACGCCGGAGAAACGAATAGATTCCGTTCCCTGATTAATCGCAATGCGTTTTTCACCCACGACATGTAAATTGCCATTTGCTAATAACTGGTCAACGGTCACGGTAATTGTGCCTTTAAAGGTATTATTGGCATTTGCGCCACCTTTGCCGTTAAAGTCGCTGTTTCCTTTCACATCAATTTCTGTGTTGCTACCGCCTAACCAACCTTGCATAAACCCAGGCAGAATCGCTGCCAAGAATCCGGTTTTTCCGCTACGGTTTGCATTTGCAGACGAGTTTTTACTCGCACTCACGTTTTCTTGTAAGTTGATCGTTAAGATATCGCCAACATTACGAGGCCTTCTGTCTTCAAATAGCGGCTGGTAGCCGTAGTAAGCAGGTTGAGCACTCTGAAAAATAGCACCGTTAGGAGCGGGTGCTGTGGGTGCAGTCGGTACTGCACTGGTTTGTGTGTCCACCAGCGGGCGTGGCTTAATATGTGCACAGCCATTTAATGTGACCGCCACTGCCGCAACCAAACAGACGGATTTTGTGGTCTGTAACACTGTTTTTCTCCGCTTAGGAACAATACCGTTTTCAATCATCATGCGACTCTTTTGCTACTGGATACCTTTGTCATCACGAAAGGCAGTTCACGATGTTATTCATGAACTGCCATCCTTACTTACAGCTGTGTCAGACGTTGCAGCATTTGGTCTGATGCAGAAACTGCTTTGCTGTTAATTTCGTATGCACGTTGAGTTTGGATCATGTTCACCAACTCTTCAGCAACGTTAACGTTTGAGGTTTCTAACATGCCTTGATACAGCAAGCCCGCGCCGTTGGTGCCCGGAGCACTCTCATTCGGTGCACCTGAACTTGCGGTTTCCATGTACAGGTTTTCACCCATGCTTTCTAAGCCAGCATCGTTAATAAAAGTGGTTAACGTGATTTGACCGATTTGCTGTGGTTGGTTGTCTCCATACACGGTGACTGAAACCGTACCATCGCGGGCAATACTCAAGCTGTTGGCGTTTTCTGGGATCATGATCGCCGGAACCACTTGATAGCCACTCGATGTCACTAACTGGCCATCTTGGTTACGCTGAAGCGCACCATCACGGGTGTAAGCATTGGTACCATCAGGCATCTGAACGTGTAAAAAACCTTGACCTTTAATGGCGATATCCGTGGTCGTGCCGGTTTTGTTCAAGTTACCTTGGCTATGAATACGTACTGTCGCCACTGGGCGCGCACCGGTACCCATTTGTAAACCTGATGGTAATGAGGTTTGTTCTGAACTCATCGCCCCCGGTTGACGGATGTTTTGGTACAGTAAATCTTCAAATACCGCACGTTGGCGTTTAAAACCGTTGGTGCTGACGTTTGCCAAGTTGTTGGAAATTACGTCTAGGTTTGTTTGTTGAGCATCAAGCCCTGTTTTTGCAATCCATAAAGAGCGGATCATAGTCATTCCTTACTAACAATTGCCGTCCAGCGGCTAGCTGTTAGTGATTAGCTGATCGTAAGTAGTTGATTGGCACGCTGCGCATTTTCGTCTGCGCTGTGGATCACTTTCATTTGCATTTCAAAATGGCGAGCATTGGCAATCATGGAGACCATGGCTTCAGCGGCATTGACGTTACTGCCCTCAATCACCCCAGAAGTCACGACAGCACGCTCGCTCATCGGTAATCCTTCGCCATTCGCTGCTTGCGCCTGAGGGGATAAATGGAATAATCCATCTTCACCACGGACTAAGTCTTGCGGCTGCGCTTCAACCACTTTGAGGCGGCCAATCTGTCCCAACATGGTTGGTGGATCGGTTGCCAGCAACGCGGTAATGGTGCCATCGTTACCGATAGTTAATTCCGCATTCGGTGGCACGTTAATAGCACCGCCATCACCTTGTAACACGCGCTCACCAATCATCAATTCACCGTCTGGCGAAATTTGAATGTTACCGTTGCGGGTATACGCTTCAGTGCCATCGCCTAAAGCGACTGCCAAAAAGTGTTTATCATTCAACGCAACATCCATCGGTCTACCGGTATAGTTCAGTTGACCTTGGCTCATATCCGCACCGGGTGTTGATGCGACAACTAACGTACGCGTCTGCTCGGTATCACCATGAATAGGCACTGCACGCATCGCTGACATCTGAGCTTTAAAACCCGCCGTTGAAACGTTCGCAATGTTATTCGACACAATACTTTGGTTTTCAAGCGCATGACGCGCCCCGCCCATTGCGGTATAAATGACATGATCCATCGCCAGCCTCTAGGATTAACGTAAGTTAACCAGTGTTTGTAACATCTGGTCTTGGGTCTTAATGGTTTGGGCGTTGGACTGATAGTTACGCTGCATCACAATCATGCTGATCAGTTCTTGGCTCATATCCACGTTGGACGATTCCAGCGCACCACTGGTTAATTTACCGAATTGACCTACACCCGGAACGCCATCCATTGGGTTACCAGAAGCATTTGACGCAGCCCAGACGTTACCACCTTGGGAAACCAAACCATTCGGGTTAGCAAATGCGGATAACGCAATTTGACCCACAACGCGTTTTTGTTGGTTGGAGTAGTTAGCAACAATCAGACCGTTATCTTCGATTTTGAAGGTGGTGTATTCACCCGCAGGGTAGCCGTTAACATCAATAGCACTGACTGAAGATTTGCTCACTTTTTGTTGACGGGTTTTGCCCAAATCAACTTGTAGAGTACCATCATTCGCACCATTTAAGCCTTTGAATGGGAAAGCAAACGTTGTTGGTAATTGAACCGTAGTATCTGGGGCACCAGAGTTTGGGCCTTTGACAACTTTTTCAGTCATTAGCTTACCGTTACCGTCAAATTCTAGCTCCCCCAGCTTTTCAGCTTTAGTTTCACTAGAAGCTTTAGCGTATGCACTCCATTTGTTATCTGCATCCTTCACAAAATAAACAGAAATTTCATGGGTGTTACCTTGGCTGTCATAAGCTGTCATGGTAGTGCTGAAGTTATATGTCGCGATATCATCAGGCTTGTTTGGATCAAAAGGCTTATCTTTAACTTTATCTTCTGAGTTCAAGTTAATCGTTAACTTAGCTAAATCAGATTGCTTCGCATTCATCATATCCGTTGGGATATTCATGCCAGCCGGAACACCACCACTTTGTACTGTGATATTGCCTTTCTCATCCACGCTTGCCGGATATCCAGTCACTACCATGCCTTGGTTGTTGACTAAGTTACCGCTTTTATCACGCAGGAATTGACCGTCACGGCTGTAATAAACATCACCGTTTTTGTCTTGAACACGGAAAAAACCGTTACCGGAAATCGCAACGTCGGTTGCTCTATCAGTACGGGTAATTGGACCATTTTTGAAGTTTTGAGTGACGGCTGCAACGTTAACACCAAGTCCAACACCGGAGCCGGCAAACATATCAGCAAACGAGGTTGTCGCCCCTTTAAAACCGTTAGTTGCGGAGTTGGCAATGTTGTTACCAATCGAGTCTAGCCCCGCTGATGCTGCATTTAAGCCACTGACTGCTTGTGAAAAAGACATATTTTCTCCATGAATATTTGGGGAATAAAAGTTTGGGGAATAAAATTAAGATGCGGGATACACTTTAAAGATGCTGCTTAGTGGCACGCTTTGCCCTATTCCAACATCCAGTAATGGTGCATCTGAGCCAGGTGTGACACCATTGACTCGGGCATAACCGAGTTTGGTGACAGCAATTTCAGACCCCATCCTGACGGCTTTCACATCAAAGAAATATTTACCTTTCGGATCGGCAACCACATTGCCGTTGTTATCGCGACCATCCCATGCCATATCGTAAATATCGGGTTTCACTTCTGAGTCATAGGTGATGGTACGGACGACGGTGCGGTTTTTGTCTCGAATGGTAATTTCAACGCTATCGGCCATCTTCGGTAGGAAGAAACCAAATGGCGATGAAATGTAATCGGTTTGCGGCTCTTCAGTACCGTCCCCGCCTTCATTACCTTCTGTTGCACCAAAATTACTGAGCCCAAAATTAGATGGGCTATTCGCGCTAATCACATCATCAGGTAACGGGTTAGCCGGCTTAGCCACATTGCTATTTTCGCCGTTGCTCTCTTTTTTCAGTGGCGCAAGCACAATTTCATTGCGCGGGATAAGCACCCCCTTGCCCACTAGTTGCGTCGCCTGTAATGACTGTCCAGACCCAATTTGTTTCGAAATTCCGGTAACGCTATCGCTGAGTTTATTCATACTCTCAAGCGTGGCTATCTGCGCCAATTGCCCCGTTAAATCCGCGTTATCCATTGGTTTGGTCGGATCTTGGTTCTTCATTTGCGTGACAATCATGGTTAAAAATGTGTCACGCATATCATCACTTTGACTTTTCTTTGGAATGTTACTCGCTGCAGCTGCAGGTCCAGCAACTGTGTTATCCAAAGAATCATTCATTGAGGCAGAAATTCCCATTGCGCGTCTCCGTTACTGACCTAGCGTTAAGGTTTTCTGTAGCAATGTTTTAGCGGTATTCATGACTTCTAAGTTGGCTTGATAGCTACGCGATGCGGAGATGGTGTTGATCATTTCACCCACGGTATCGACGTTAGGCATCTTCACATAGCCCTTTTCATCTGCAAGAGGATGACCGGGCTTGTATTCCATACGCGGGGGAGCGGGATCTTCGATTAATTCACTCACACGAACGCCACCGACTTGGTTACGACCTTGTGGTGCCATTTGAAAAACCACTTGCTTCGCGCGGTATGGTTCACCATCAGGACCCACCACACTTTCTGCGTTCGCCATGTTACTCGCACTAACGTTTAAACGCTGAGATTGCGCGGTTAATGCAGAAGAGGAGATATCAAAAATACTGAGTAAACCCATACCCCTTACCCTTGTTGTAGAACGGCCAACATACTTTTGACTTGGCTATTGATGAATGTAAGATCGGCTTGATATTTCAATGTGTTATCAGCAAATTGGCTGCGTTCAACATCCATATCAACCGTATTTCCATCCATTGAAGTTTGATAAGGCACGCGATATTTCAGATCCAGTGCAGCAGGCTTCATATCATGGCCTTCAATATGTCCTTTGGCTGTCACTGCCAGTGAAATACCCTTTCCTTTCACCACGCCTTTATCCATCGCTTGTTGTAATTGACGATTAAAATCAATATCACGCGCTTGATAACCGGGGGTATCCGCATTGGCGATGTTAGAAGCCAAAACAGTCTGTCTTGCTTCTCTTATGGACAAAGCCCGTTGCTGAAAAGCAAAGGTGGCATCTAATTTATCAATCATGGTTTCCTCAATGGATTTCAGTTAATTCCTAATCGATTTAGACGAAAATTAAGAATCTTTTAATTGCAGTTTTTATAAACGCAAAGTTTGAATATAGAAATTCGATGCTCATATTAGCTGGCAGATAAAAAATCTAATGGCGAGATAAAAGCAAAATAATTGACCTATTTGCCTCATTCATTATTGACGATGTAGGTAAACTTCAAGGGTGAAAAGGTATTGGATGAAAAAGGAAATGGGATGATAAAAACTATTTTTTCAATTAAATATATTTTAATTATCAGTATATTAAACCTATTTTCTTTTTCTGTGCAAGCATCTCTTCCACAAGATATTGACCAGTATTTCCGTAAAATTCATGGAAAACAAAATAGCGTTTCAATTGAAATAAAAACCCCAATTGATAAATGGCCAAATTGTGATAAGCCGCAAATTGGCTTACCCAGTGGGGGTCGTAATATGGGGAATATCTCATTGCCAGTGCAGTGCGATAAGAAAAAACAGTATTTACAGCTGACGGTGAATGTCACCGGGCAATATTATGTTGCTACCCGCAATATTCAGCGGGGAGAAACCATTGAATTTGTGGATATTGGCACCAAAAAAGGGCTTATTCATCAATTGCCATCTGGGGCATCTACCGACAAAATGGCACTGCGTGGTACGTTAGCCCTTCGCAATATTACTGCTGGGCAGACGTTTACTCGCTCAATGGTTAGGCGCCCTTGGGCTATTAAGGCGGGTCAAACAGTCTATGTGTTCGCCACAGGGGATAATTTCTCTGTGAAATATGAAGGTCGAGCTATCAATAATGCCGTCATTGGCGAGAACATTCGAGTTCGACTCATCAACGGGCAAGTGGTCAATGGTGAAGCGCAAGAGAATGGCAGTGTACACGTTGCGCTAAACTAACTTAATTTACGTTAAATCATTAAGTTACTGCATGATAAATTTCTGTTTTTACAACGAATTACAGGTATAATTTTTGTAATTCGTCTGAAGTAGTTAAGTACACAGTTAATTATTAGGATTTATTCAGATAATTAAGTGAAATAACTTACATCACTGGTAATTTGAAATCGAACCGAATATTAAAGGTTCATTAATCTCTGCCGATAACTCTCTATATCAAAAATATCGGGTACAGGAAAAATACTATGGCTATTGAGCAAACATCTGCAATCTCTGCCTTGACTCAGGTAACCACTCGTGCCCCACAGGAAACCGCTGCGCTAGTGCGTGAGAAAAAAGTCTCCGCTAACGAGACGGTCAAAGAGAGTACTTTCGCACCGAGTGAATTACAAAAGAAATTACTTCAGCCTCAAGCTTCTGATATTGATGTGACTAAAGTTGAAAAAATCAAACAAGCCATTAAAGACGGCACGTTAACTATGGATGCAGGTAAAATCGCTGATGGCATTTTACGTGACGCTCATGAATGCATGCTTTCTATGAAATAAACTGAACGACTATGAACGACGAATTATTACTCCTATTAGAACAGCAGCTTGGTCATTTGCAGTCACTGGAAATTGTGATGAAAAATGAAGAGCTATTACTGGGTTACCATCGTGTGCCACCTTCTCCATTTCAGGAAACAACGGAGCAAAAGCGTTTTTTAGTTGCCGCTATCAGTCATGGCGTGAACCACCGTTTACGACTGGAAGAGCAAGCAAAAATCGTTGCGCCGTATGAAGGTAACCCAGCGCTTAGCCACACTTGGAATACAATTAAAGACCTGACGGCTCAGCTAAAAGATTTAAATTATCGTAATCACCAAATGCTTCAACTGCATATTGAGCTGAATGCACAACGTCTAAATTTTGTGAAAAAGCATAATAATCAGTCAACTTACGGTGCTGACGGCTTAGAATCTAAACGCCCTACGTTAGGAAAGAAAATTTCAATTTAGATTTCTGGCTAAACCTATTTTCCTCACCCCCTATTTTTATCTGGTTAAATGATCAGAGTCTTTTTGGTTTATTAAACTCAGCCTTTTGGCCGATTAAATTTCGCTTTTCTTGCTTTTATTCTCACCTCAATACATTTCACAACCTCTCCATCTGTAACCCCGATTTTTTCT
>NZ_JAMPSW010000101.1:0-12182 GCF_028484855.1 Providencia sp. PROV033
GTATTAAGTTGCAACAATCAAATCGAGTTGTGCCACTAAAAATTGAATACATCGCAAACAGTGATGAAGAATGGAAACCGTTAGCGGATGTGATGGTTTTTAATCAAATTAATGAGGGAGACAACGCGAGTAACCCGAATCTCATTATCCATAATATGCAAATTAAAGGACTGAGAATTACTGCATTAAAAGGAAGTTGGGATGAGCTGCCGCCGACAATATATGGCTTACGTGATGCCGTTAACCTCGTTGTGAATATACAAGGTGCTTCGCCTTACCTACTGGTGTGGGGAAATAAACAAGCAACACCGGATAATGTTAACTACACACAACTTATTGGTAAACATGAAAGTGTCGAAGCGGTGATGGAAAATTTCCCTGAAATAACAACGACAGGTAAGGTATTAGAGCTCGGTGGTGTGGAGAAAAAAGTGCAAGATAACCCCGTAGAAGAAGGGGTAAATTGGATGACTATCACGTTATGGGTATTACTTGTTGTTGGAATTCTGGCGTTACTTTATTTTTGTTGGTACTTATTGAAAGAAGTGGGGTCATCAAATAAGCGTAATTCAGATGAGCTTTAAGTAACTCGGATTGCTAGCAAGCTCATCGGGGATGAAGATGGCACTTTATCAGTCATCTAGCGTTATTTTTGAATTCAACATCGTCGACAAAGGATAGAACAATGCCTCAAGGTCAATGCTTATGCGGTTCTGTGAAACTGACTATCGATCACCCTATTGATACCGTCCATGTTTGTCATTGCGGCATGTGCCAAAAATGGAATGGTGGACCGGGAATGACCATCGGTTATGAAGGTGAGCCAAAAATTGAAGGAAATGCGTTAATTACGCGTTTTGCTTCATCGGAATGGGCTGAGCGCGCATTTTGTAAGCAGTGTGGTACGCATCTTTTTTATCATTTACATTCACCGTCAACGTATTACATCTCAGCGGCACTGTTTGCAGAAAGCCAAAATGCCAAAATGGGCACGCAAATTTATATAGATTGTAAGCCAAATTATTATAATTTTGCTGAAAAGACGCCAATGTTAACAGAACAAGATATATTAAATCTCTACAGTAATAATCCAAAAGATTAGCCAAATGGCAGGTATTATTACCTGCTATTTATCTTAAGGTGATTTAAACATTCATTTGTAATGTCAGCATAAAAAATTTCAATTATAATTAGCCTATTCCATTTGAGTTGATATAGCGAACGTTAACATTTTATGCTCTTAAAAAGTTAAATAAAAAATAACTTAACTTTTTAAAGCGTAGAAAGAGTAATTTGAGGAATATGTAATGGATAGTATGAAAGGAATGCGTCATGCCAGTAATATCGCATGGGTATTACAATGGGTTCTTAATGTGGGATTAATTGTGCTGGCTGCTGTGTTGGTTTTCTTTTTAGCTAAAGAAACATTCACAATGGCATCTTTAATGTTTGGGGGAAGCCAAGAAGCTAAAGCCTATGAGCTTTTAGAAGGTATCGTGATTTACTTTCTTTATTTTGAGTTCATTGCTTTGATTATAAAGTATTTTATGTCTGGTTATCACTTCCCGCTACGCTATTTTATCTATATTGGGATCACTGCAATTATCCGCCTCATCATTGTGGACCACAGTGATCCGATGACAACTCTGCTGCATGCTGGCGCCATTTTGGTTTTAGTGATAGCACTTTATATTGCTAATACAGAAAAACTGAAACGAGAATAATATTCTTAAAATTAATTTATCAATCACGCTAAGGGAAATAATAATCATTTTCTTTGGCGTGAAGTTAATTAAATAAAAAAATGACTTAAGTAATATAAAACGAGAGTAAGCATAAGCTAAAATAAAATTTCAGATAGTTGGATTAAGAGTAAAACTAATAATATAAGCATAATTAACTAGAGCGATTGGTTGCTTTTCATTCTGCCAAAATAAAATAAGAAAGTGTTTTACTTTTCTAAATGGGTTATTTACTGTGATAAAGCTTCTATTCTAATAACATAAGTAACTTGCAACTATGACAACTAAAACACTACCTAAGAAAAAGGGTTTTTTAAATCGTGTTGAGCGCATTGGTAACGTAATGCCAGATGTGACAATGCTATTTGTTTACGCCCTAGTAATATGTTGGTTTTTATCTTATCTGCTCTCGTTTGTCGATTTCAGTTATCACCATCCTATTTCTAAAGAAAAAATTTCCGTAATTAATATGTTTCAGTATGAAGAAATCATATTATTTGTGACATCAGCGGTTAAAAATTTTATTAATTTCCCTCCTCTTGGAATAACAATCGTTGCCACATTAGGTATTGGGATTGCAGAAAGTAGTGGTTTTATTAACACTGCACTGAAAAAAATGCTTTCTTTAATATCGCCTAAAATGCTGACGCCAACTGTTGTTTTCGTTGGGATCGTTTCGCACGTAGCTTCTGACTCAGCCTATGTGATCTTAATGCCGGTTGCTGCAATGATGTTCTATGCCAGCGGTCGCCATCCTTTAGCGGGTATCGCAGCAGCATTTGCGGGCTTAGCGGGCGGGTTTACGGCAAGCTATACGCCATCGATTATTGACCCGATTATGCAAAGCTTTACGCAAGATGCCGCACAAATGCTAGCCCCAGGCTACAGCGTGAACGTATTGTGTAACTATTTCTTTAGCCTAGGCGGCACGTTTGGTGTCATTTTCACTTGTTGGTTTATTACTGAGAAAATTGTCGAGCCATGGTTAAATAAAAATGCGCCTATCACAAAGTCGGATGTGGATACGGATGCGGAACAAGATTTGAGTAAAATCACACCGCAAGAGCACCGTGCATTTCGCGTTGCTGGGTTAGTCGTCATCGCATTAGCGCTAGGTTTATTTGCGCTATTATGGCCTGAAAATTCACCATTGCGTGGTCCAGATGGCAGCTTAACCAGTCCAAAAGCCCCGATTATGCAGATTGTGGTGCCACTGCTGTTTATCTTTTTTGCACTACCGGGGATTGTGTATGGCTATATGACGAGATCCTTCACCTCGACTAAAGATGTCGTTAAGGCGATGGAAAATATTACCAAGTCATTGATTCCATTTATTGTATTTGCGTTCTTTGCCGCACAATTCTTGTACTCATTCCAGCACTCGAATTTAGGCACATTATTGGCATTATCGGGGGCGGAATTACTGCGGACTTTAGATATGCCATCAGGATTGACGGTATTTGGCGTTATTTTATTAACCGCGGTGCTAAATATTATGATCACCTCGGCGACGTCTAAATGGGCTATTATGGCACCGGTATTGGTTCCAATGTTAATGGCAGTCGGAATTTCGCCAGAATTAACCCAAGCTGCATTCCGTGTGAGTGACTCTGCGATGAACGTGAGTACACCAATGTTTCCGTTCTATCCTCTGATTTTAATGTATTGCCAGAAATATTATAAAAATGCAGGAATCGGAACGTTATGTTCAATGATGATCCCATTCACCATCGGTTTATTAATCACCTTAACAGCAACGTTATACCTGTTCTGGGCATTTGATATTCCAATTGGTTTTGATAGTGGTTATACATGGCAGCCTGCGCAATAAGTAAAAGGTATGTAAAATGAAAGAATTAGGTAAAAAGTTAGAAGAGCGTTTTTATCGTTATGTCGCGATTGAAAGTCAAAGTGATGCTGCGAGTCCTGTGGTGCCGAGTACCGAAGGGCAGCGTGAATTGGCGAATCTTCTGGCGAAAGAGTTAGAAAGCTATGGTTTAAAAGATGTGTATGTTGATGAACATGCCATCCTCTATGCGATGCGTCCTGGCAATAAACCTAATGCACCTAAAATTGGTTTTGTCGCTCATTTAGATACTGTCGATGTTGGTTTATCCCCCGTGATCAAACCACAAACCTTGGCGTATAAAGGCGCGGATTTATGCTTGAATGTGCAAGAAGATATCTGGTTTAAAACGTCTGAACATCCTGAAGCCACGGCTTATGTGGGGGATGAAATTATTTTCAGTGACGGAACAAGTGTACTCGGCGCAGATGATAAAGCGGCGATTACTGTTGTCATGGAGCTGATGGATAAACTGCAAAATACAGATTTTGACTGTGGTGATATTTATGTTGCGTTTGTGCCAGATGAAGAAATTGGCCTTCGCGGTTCAAAAATCATGGATCTTTCTCGCTTCAAAGTGGATTTCGCCTATACCATCGATTGTTGTGCTCTTGGTGAAGTTGTTTTCGAAACCTTTAATGCGGCTTCCATTGAAGTGGAAATCAAAGGGATCACTGCTCATCCAATGTCAGCGAAAAACGTCTTGTTAAACCCAATTCGCGTTGCTCATGATTTTATTGGTTGTTTTGACCGTTTTGATACGCCAGAACATACTGAGCATCGTGAAGGATACTTCTATATTACTGATTTAGCAGCCAATCCAAATGAAGCGAAGATCAAAATGGCTATCCGCGATTTTGACCGCCCAAGTTTTGAATCACGTAAACGCTTTATTGCTGAAAGCATTGAACTGATTAGAGCGCGCCATCCTCGAGCAAAAGTGGAATTCAAAATTGATGACGTGTATAGCAATATCAGTGACTCAATTGGTGAAGATCGTACTGCGGTAGATATTATTCTTGAAGCGTTAAAAATTCATAATATTGAGCCTAACATCATTCCGATGCGTGGGGGCACCGATGGTTCAGCACTATCGGCTCGTGGAATTGTGACACCAAATTACTTTACAGGTGCACATAATTTCCATTCGCGTTTTGAGTTCTTACCCATCACGTCATTTGAGAAAAGTTATCTCGTTTCTGAAACCATTTGCCGTTTAGTTGGGCAAAAATGAGGTAGCGCCTTTATTTAAAAGTAAAAGTGCTAGAAGAAATAGTCGCTAATTATTCAGCGGCTATTTTTTTGATAGTGATTTATTTAAGAATTAAATATCAACTATTGAATAATAGTCAATCTAATAGTTTTAATTTAATCTTTAAAAAAGAAGATATGACTAGTTGGTTTTTTCCTTTATTATCCTCTCATTATGCTTGCCATTATTAGGAGAGGTACTTGATTAATATAATAATTATTGATGATAGCAATATTTCCATTCGAGGTATTGAGGCGATTTTAACCCGAAATACGCGTTATAAAGTTGTCGCTGCTTTTCCTTCTATAGATCCAGTGATCACATGGAACCGACAGAATAGAGCCAATATCATTTTAGTTAATCGAGAGCATTGCCATTTTGACTCACTAAAAGCCTTCACAACGATACGTCGTACTCAACCTGATGTAGGGCTGATTATCTATAATGTCCGTCATAATGATACTTTTATTGTGAAAGCGCTGGACATTGGGATCTTTGGGATTTTAAGTACGAGCATTGCTGAAGAAGAGCTTATTGAAGCCATACAGGTTGTAAATGCACGGCAGAAAATCATTTCCCCAGATATCGCTCAACACCTTGCTTTGCAGCGGTTAAACCAGCGTGAACAATTGGATATCTATGAATTACTTTCTGCAAGAGAGTTAGAAATTATGTTGATGATCACTCGAGGTACACCCGTCAAACAAATTGCGGATACATTATCTTTAAGTCCGAAAACGGTAAATACCTATCGATATCGAATGTTTGGTAAACTTAATATCAGTAGTGATGTAGAATTAACACATATAGCAATTAGTTATGGTTTAATCACCGCAAAACAGGATTTATCAGGGTGGAACAACAGTTTGATCCAAAAGTTTTCTTAAAAACCGTCACGAATCAACCCGGTGTCTATCGTATGTATGACGCTGGGGGAACCGTGATTTATGTAGGAAAAGCGAAAGATCTTAAAAAAAGATTATCAAGCTACTTTCGTGAAAATGTCGGAAGCCGCAAAACAGAACAGTTGGTCAAGAATATCGCCTCGATTGATGTGACGGTTACCCATACTGAAACCGAAGCGTTATTGTTGGAGCATAACTATATTAAGCTTTATCAGCCTCGTTATAACGTTTTGTTAAGAGATGATAAATCCTATCCTTATATTTTCTTGAGTAGCGAAACTCACCCAAGAATCTCGAGCCATCGCGGTGCTAAGCACGCTAAAGGTGAGTATTTCGGTCCGTTTCCAAGCTCTTATGCAGTACGCGAAACCTTAGCGTTAATGCAAAAACTATTTCCTATTCGTCAATGTGAAGATAGCGTTTATCGAAATCGATCAAGACCCTGTTTACAGTATCAAATTGGTCGCTGCTTAGGACCGTGCGTGAAAGGGTTGGTCACGGATGAAGAATATGAGCAGCAAGTTAACTATGTGCGTCTTTTTTTAACAGGGAAGGACAAGCAGGTGTTAACAGGATTAGTTGAACGGATGGAAAAAGCCAGCCAAGAGCTACGATTTGAAGATGCAGCTCGTTTTCGAGATCAAATTCAAGCTGTGCGCGCGGTGACTGAAGAGCAGTATGTGTCTGGGGGCGATGATGACCTTGATGTGATAGGTGTCGCATTCGACTCTGGTTTAGCGTGTGTTCATGTCTTGTTTATTCGCCAAGGAAAAGTGCTGGGAAGCCGAAGCTATTACCCAAAAATTCCGGCGGGCACTTTATTAGAAGAAGTGGTGCAAACCTTCTTGGGGCAATTCTATTTACAAGGCAGTGACAACCGTACATTGCCAGGGGAAATTTTGCTTGATTTCCCACTAACGGAGAAAGAACTTCTGGCAGAGTCACTGTCCGATATTGCGGGGCGTAAAATCCAAATTCAAAGCCAACCGCGCGGCACTCGTGCTCGCTATTTAAAGCTAGCGCGAACAAATGCATCTATCGCGTTATCGACAAAGTTGGCTCAGCAATCCACGATTCAACAGCGTATGGCTGCACTTTCAAAAGTGGTGAATATTGACAATATCTCCCGTATGGAATGTTTTGATATTTCCCACACCATGGGAGAGCAAACAGTAGCGTCTTGCGTCGTATTCGATAAAACGGGTCCTGTGAAATCGGAGTATCGTCGATACAATATTACGGGGATCACACCAGGGGATGATTATGCAGCAATGCACCAAGTGCTTACACGTCGTTATGGCAAGCATCTGGATGAAAGCAAAGTTCCCGATATTATCTTTATTGATGGTGGTAAAGGGCAGTTAGGGCAGGCAAAAGATGTGTTTGATTCCCTTGAAGTGGATTGGGATAAAAACCATCCTTTATTAATTGGTGTTGCAAAAGGCAGTGATCGTAAAGCTGGCTTGGAAACACTGTTTTTAAAACCGGAAGGTGAAGGCTTTGCGCTCCCTCCGGACTCGCCAGCACTGCATGTGATCCAACATATTCGTGATGAATCCCATAATCATGCCATTACAGGACATCGTCAACGCCGAGCTAAAGTTAAAAATACGAGTGCACTGGAATCGATTGAAGGCGTGGGACCAAAGCGCCGTCAAATGCTATTAAAGTATATGGGGGGATTACAACCCTTGCGAAATGCGAGCGTAGAAGAGATAGCAAAAGTGCCCTCGATCTCATACGCGCTGGCAGAAAAGATTTATAATGCATTGAAACAGTAGGTATCTTAGGGCAACATACTAAGGTATCGGTCTTGGACAAAGAGTTAGTGAGCGCGATGAAATTAAATATACCAACGTGGTTGACCCTGTTCCGTGTCATCCTGATACCGTTTTTTGTATTAGCATTTTATCTTCCTGTCAGTTGGGGACCATTTGCTTGTGCGCTGATTTTCGTGATCGCCGCTGTGACGGATTGGTTTGACGGATTCTTAGCGCGTTTATGGAAGCAAACCACAAAATTTGGCGCCTTCCTGGATCCCGTTGCAGACAAAGTTATGGTTGCAACGGCGTTAGTCTTAGTCACTGAAAGCTATGATGTTTGGTATGTGACTTTACCCGCTGCAACGATGATCGCCCGCGAAATCATTATCTCGTCATTGAGAGAATGGATGGCGGAAATTGGTAAGCGTAGCAGCGTGGCAGTTTCTTGGATTGGTAAATTCAAAACCACGGCGCAAATGATGTCATTAGTCGGCTTATTATGGCGTCCAAATCCGCTGATCGAACATCTGTCTATTGCACTTTTATATGTGGCTGCAATCCTGACTTTTTGGTCAATGTTCCAATATTTAAAGGCTGCGTGGGGCGATTTGAGCGAAGCGTGATCGAAATGATTGAAAAAACAGCGAACGATCCAATTATTTCAATAATTGTATTGACTCGATAGGTGAAATCAGTAGAATGCAACGCATCGAACGGCAACGTGGTTTACGAAAATAAATAAGTAAATCAGCCAGTTTGAAAGCAGAAACTGAAAAGTGAAGCTTAAGCGGGAATAGCTCAGTTGGTAGAGCACGACCTTGCCAAGGTCGGGGTCGCGAGTTCGAGTCTCGTTTCCCGCTCCAAATCTTGAAAGAGATTAGGGTGTAAGGCGCGTTAGCAAAGCGGTTATGCACCGGATTGCAAATCCGTGTAGCTCGGTTCGACTCCGGGACGCGCCTCCAAATTCTAGCCCAGGTGGTGAAATCGGTAGACACAAGGGATTTAAAATCCCTCGGCCTTTAGGCTGTGCGGGTTCAAGTCCCGCCCTGGGCACCATATTCAGTAAATGGACCAATCGATCCATTTTACTTTAAGATTCAAACTGGTCAGTTAGCGAGTCTTTCTGATTAGAAAGTAGTAAAGCAGTACTAAAAATTTAGCCCAGGTGGTGAAATCGGTAGACACAAGGGATTTAAAATCCCTCGGCCTTTAGGCTGTGCGGGTTCAAGTCCCGCCCTGGGCACCATATAAAACTTAGCGGATAATAATCGGCAAGTTAGGAAAACAAAAAAGCCACCTTATAGGTGGCTTTTTTGTATCTGAAGATAAAATAATTCCATATTTTCAATGGCATATATCTCAATAAGATTTTTGTCATTTTTCATCCATTTTTCTCAATTTACCGAAAGACTAAGTAAAAATAAGTAAGTCAGACCTATCCCACCTTGAACTGTGCCAATATCAGCGTTTTGAAAAAGGAGAGGGTGATGTCGAATATGAAAACTGAAATTGTGGTTGTTCGCTTAACAAAACATGAACGTGCGATGCTCGATGCGGTAAAAACCACGCCATTACTTGCAGATTGGTTGAAAATACTCGCTTTTTCTCAAGTAGAACAGCAGGAAAAGAGCCAAGATCCTAAATAAACTGGTCTGTTCACTATGTTTCTTGCCTATACATCTTAAGTATAAGATGAATATCAGGTATATTAGTGTTCGATTGTTAGCTACCAAGAAAAATTACTATGATTATCAAACCTAAAATTCGTGGTTTTATCTGCACTACAGCTCATCCAGCAGGCTGCGAAGCCCATGTTCGTGAGCAAATTGCCTATGTGAAATCTCGTGGTGAACTGAAAAATGGACCGAAAAAGGTTCTGGTAATTGGTGCATCCACTGGTTACGGTCTTGCTTCACGCATCAATGCGGCTTTTGGCAGCGGTGCAGCGACCATCGGCGTATTTTTTGAAAAGCCGGGCAGTGAGAGCAAAACAGGTTCCGCAGGTTGGTACAATGCTGCCGGTTTTGACAAAGCAGCAAAGGAAGCGGGTCTGTATGCAAAAAGCATCAACGGTGATGCATTTTCTAATGAATGCCGTCAAACCGTTATCGACTTGATTAAACAAGATTTAGGTCAAGTGGATTTAGTGGTTTATTCACTGGCTTCTCCAGTGCGTAAAATGCCTGAAACCGGAGAAATTGTCCGTTCAGCATTAAAACCAATTGGCGAACCGTACAAATCTGTTGCGCTGGATACCAACAAAGACGTGCTGATCGAAGCAGTTGTTGAGCCTGCCAATGAGCAAGAAATCGAAGACACCGTGAAAGTCATGGGTGGACAAGATTGGGAATTGTGGATGAACGCGTTAGCGGATGCGGGTGTTCTGGCTGATAATGCACAATCCGTTGCTTACTCCTATATTGGTACTGATTTAACGTGGCCGATTTACTGGCACGGTACTTTAGGTAAAGCAAAAGAAGACTTAGATCGTGCAGCTCATGCTATCAACGAAAAAATGGCACAGAAAGGCGGCTCAGCACACGTTGCAGTCCTTAAATCAGTGGTCACCCAAGCATCCTCTGCAATTCCAGTGATGCCGTTGTATATCTCTATTGTGTTCAAAATCATGAAAGAGAAGGGTATTCACGAAGGGTGTATCGAGCAAATTCAGCGTCTGTTTGCAACTAAATTATTTAGTGGCGAAGCGCCGGATACCGACGAGAAAAACCGTCTGCGTTTAGATGACTGGGAACTGCGTGATGACGTGCAAGAAACGTGTCGTCAAATCTGGAAGCAGCTGAACGATAACAACATCAATGAATTAACGGACTATCAAGGCTATAAAGCGGAATTCTTACGCTTGTTCGGCTTTGGCTTAGATGGCGTTGATTACGAAGCAGATTTAAGCGGCGAAGCTAATTTTGAAGTGAAAGAATTAGTTTAATAGATAATTATCTATTTGCCTGAAAACCCCGAGCACTGGTAAACCGGTGCTCGGGGTTTTATTTTTTGTTATCTAGGATCATAATGTTCAAATTGGCTTTTTATAGAAAGTCTTAAAAAGGGAGTTTCTGGGATGTTGATTGTAGAGATGTTAAGTACCGGCGATGAAGTTCTGCATGGACAAATTATTGATACTAATGCAGCTTGGCTAGCAGATTGTTTTTTTCAGCAAGGTATACCACTCCATAGTCGCACTACCGTCGGTGATTCCCTTGATAGCTTGGTGACAACATTTCTTGAACGCAGTCTGCATGCGGATGTGATTATTGTGAACGGTGGTTTAGGGCCGACTAGTGATGATCTTAGCGCCCTAGCTGCAGCAAAAGCAGCGGGTGTTTCATTGATAGAGCACCCAGAATGGATTGCTGAGATGGAGCGCTATTTTACCGCTCGAGGTCGCGAAATGCCGGTAACTAACCGTAAGCAAGCAATGTTGCCTGCAAATGCGGAACTTATTGATAATCCAGTCGGCACTGCCTGTGGCTTTTCACTGTATCTGAATGATTGCTGGTTATTTTTCACACCGGGTGTTCCTTCCGAGTTTAAAGTGATGGTCAACGAGCAAATTATTCCGCGATTACGTCAAAAATTCATATTGCCGGAGCCACCGCTCTGTCTACGATTAACCAGCTTTGGTCGCAGTGAAAGTAGCCTTGCAAGGCAATTTGATGCGCTAAAATTGCCGAAAGAGTGTGTACTCGGATACCGTTCATCAATGCCAATCATTGAGCTGAAATTGACAGGTCCTGCTAGTCAACGTGATGAAATGGAAAAAGTCTGGCAAGTGATTAAAGCCGGCGTCGGCGATAATAAAGTCTTTGAAGGTACGGAGGGACTTGGGGCTGTTGTGGGGAAAAAACTGAAACAGAAACACTTGTCGGTCGTCACTCACGAGCAGTTTAGTGCAGGACTGCTTTACTGGACATTGAATGCAGCTGGAGCACCGATTATGGACGGCAATATCGCCATGCCTGTAGAGGGTGATCTGAATTTAGCTAATTTAATCCAAACTGCAAAAAATAATACAACACAGAGCGACAGTGAAATTGGTTTAGTTATTGGTGAATACCATAATGGCGATTTGTCATTAGCGTTATCAACGCCAACGGGGAGTTATGCGCAGCGCGTGAAATATTTGCCTCGCCATCATTCAGAATTAGAGAAACAACAAGTCAGTGTGATGTTGATGCTGGATATGCTATCTCGTTGGTTAGATAGTCGCCCTATTATGGGAAATTATGAGTGGCTTGACCAAACTGACATTATCGAAATGTCATTGAGATAATCAGCCGTATGCCACTCTCTGATTATTTGGTCGAGAGTGGCTTATAGGACTATGCACTTGGCGAGATAGTTTCAATCATAAAATTAAGACCTGAAATACCTTTCTCGCACGCTTTATCTTGAAAGACGGAGGGGGCTTTTTCAATCTTACGTTTCAATGCCGTGATTTGATTGGCATAAATATCTGCACCTGCAATGTCCGGATTATCTTTTAAATACTCGATAAATACATCCACGTTTTGATAAAAATAATCACAAGGTTTCTCTGTGACATCAATTTGGGAAAGATTTTTTAAAGAATCAGGTAACATATTTTCTTTGGCTAATTCAATATATTCCCTGTCCTTGACTTGCTGAATGGCAGTATCAACTTTGGCTTTTAAATTA
>NZ_JAMPSW010000102.1:0-12113 GCF_028484855.1 Providencia sp. PROV033
ATTGGGAGAGCGAGAATTAGGAGCACTATGAAACGGCTACAAAATGAATTAACTGACTTAATGAACCGTAGCGTTGATCGCCATGTAAGGCTTGCTGTTACGGGGCTAAGCCGTAGTGGCAAAACTGCATTCATCACTTCTCTCGTCAATCAACTCCTTAATTCCACGACAGGTGCGCGTCTCCCGCTATTTTCTGCGGCAAGAGACAAACGTATTTTAGGCGTTAAACGTATCCCTCAGCGCGATATGTCTATTCCTCGTTTTGCTTATGATGAAGGTATTGCCTCACTGTATGGGAATCCGCCTCAATGGCCCACGCCAACTCGAGGTGTCAGCGAAATTCGCTTAAAACTGCATTACCGTTCAAATGATTCATTTGTTCGTCATTTCGTAGATAACTCCTCCTTGTATTTGGAGATTGTAGATTATCCGGGAGAGTGGTTACTGGATTTACCTATGCTGGATCTGAACTATTTAACATGGTCTAGCCAAATGAAGGTGCTGCTGAAAGGCAAGCGTGCTGAACTCGCTAATGAGTGGTTACAGCTTTGCGAAAAATGTGACCCATTAGCGCCCGTAGATGAGAACTTGTTAGCTGAAGTTTCGGATGCTTACACTGCATATTTACATGAATGTAAGCGTCAAGGGCAGCACTTTATTCAACCTGGTCGGTTTGTCTTACCGGGAGATCTCGCGGGTGCACCTGCATTACAGTTTTTCCCATGGCCAAACATTGAAAAATATGGTGAAAAACAGTTAGTGCAAGCGGATAAACACACCAATATTGGTGCGTTGCAGCGCCGCTATCAATACTATTGTGACCATGTGGTGAAAGGGTTTTATAAAGACCATTTTCAACGTTTTGATCGTCAAATTGTGCTGGTGGATTGTTTGCAGCCCCTAAATAGCGGTGCAGACGCATTCAATGATATGCGGATGGCGTTAACACAGTTAATGCGCAGCTTCCATTATGGAAAACGCACATTACTTAGACGGATGTTTTCCCCATGTATTGATAAGCTTCTATTTGCAGCCAGTAAATCCGATCATGTTACACCCGACCAACATGCTAATTTGGTCTCGTTATTACAACAACTAGTCCAAGATGCATGGCAAAATGCAGCATTTGAAGGTATCAGCATGGATTGTGTTGGGCTTGCGTCAATTCAAGCAACGGAAAGCGGTATTGTCGATTATAAAGGCGAAAAATTACCAGCGTTGAAAGGCGAACGTCTTAGTGATGGTCAGCCACTGACTTTCTACCCAGGAGATGTGCCTAAGCGTTTGCCAAATGAACAGTTCTGGCAACAGCAGGGCTTCCAATTTGAAAATTTCCGCCCTCGTCCAACGCCGTTAGACCAACCTTTGCCTCATATCCGAATGGACAGTGCGCTGGAATTTTTGTTAGGAGATAAACTGAAATGAGTGAACCTCTAAAACAACGTGTGGATTTTGCAGATAAAGCAGGTAAACCTGCTATGGAGTCGTTAAAACAAGCGCAAACTTTTGATGAAAGTGCATTTGAAAAATTTATTCCAGTCGATATACAGGAAGAGCAAGATAGCCAAGACGGTGAAGTTGAAAGCTTGATCAATGACGCACTCAAACCTAAGCGCAGTTTTTGGCGAAAACTGGTTGGGACTGCAGCGGGTATTTTTGGCGTAAGCGTTGTTGCTCAATTAGGTATTTGGATCCACCAATCATGGATTACCCAAGATTGGACTGCACTTGGAACGGCTGCTGCGGGCGGAATGATTGTCGTGGCTGGTGTTGGCTCTGTGGTTGGTGAATGGAGGCGTTTATATCGACTTAGGGAGAGAGCTCAAGAGCGAGATTATGCACGGGAATTGCTTCATAGCCATGGAATGGGGCAGGGTAAGGCATTTTGTGAGAAGCTAGCCAAGCAATCCGCATTACCGATGCAGCATCCCGCCATTCAGAGTTGGCAAGCAACCGTTCATGACTCCCATAACGATAGGGAAGTGATTGAGCTATATAGTAAATTAGTGCAGCCAATTTTGGATGAACAAGCACGCAAAGAGATTAGCCGTTCATCGGCAGAATCTGCATTAATGATTGCAGTCAGTCCATTGGCGATTGTGGACATGGCATTTATTGCATGGCGCAATATTCGTTTAATTAATCGCATTGCGGCAATTTATGGTATTGAACTTGGGTATTATAGCCGAATTCGTTTATTTCGTATGGTACTGATTAATATTGCATTTGCAGGTGCATCCGAGCTTATTCGTGAAGTGGGTATGGACTGGCTGTCTCAGGATATTACCGCGCGGCTCTCGACTCGAGCGGCACAAGGAATAGGGGCTGGGCTACTGACGGCTAGACTTGGTATCAAGGCGATGGAGCTATGTCGTCCATTACCATGGATAGACGATAAGCCAAGATTAGGCGATTTCCGCCGCCAATTAATTGGGCAGTTGAAAAACGCGATCCCCACAAAGAAAGATCATTCATAAGCTGTAAATATAGCTGGCAGGATGAGTTGACAGTTTAATCACATCCTGCCTATCCCCTCTAAAAGAGACTTTTCCTGTATGTTTAATCAACAACCCTGCTGTCTAAGAAAAAACTCGGACTGATATTTCTTAGAAACTAGATGGGTGTCAACAATATGTGACACGAATACTGTATTACTGACCTAATTAACGCTAAAATATCAAGAATTATGTTCTCTACAGAAGGTTTCATCATGCGCCTCGAAGTGACCTGCCAAGACCGTATCGGTTTAACGCGTGAATTACTTGATCTTTTAGTCCTACAAAACATTGACTTAAAAGGTATCGAAATTTCAGCTCAACGTCGAATTTACCTGAATTTTGCACCTGTCGATTTTCAGGTTTTTAGCACGTTAATGGCAGAGATCCGCCGTATTAATGGAGTGATTGATGTACGTCGTATCTACTTTATGCCATCAGAGCGTGAGCATAGAGCTGTTTGGGCATTGCTTAACTCATTCCCTGAAGCTGTATTATCCATTGATAATAAGCTGAATATCGAATTGATTAACCCAATGAGTTTGCAGTTATTTGGGGTTGATGAAACCAAAATCAAACAAAAATCTTTTTCGCAGTTAATTCCTAATCATGGGCTACATCGTTGGTTTGAGCGGGAGTCACCTGAGCCTTATACCGAGCGAGTCTCTGTAAAAGGAAGTGACTATTTAATGCAGGTCACACCAATCATTCTAGCGGATGAAGACGGGAAATTTCACTGCACAGGCGCAGTTATTCTCCTCAAATCGGTCGCTATATTGGAAAATCAGCGTAAGCAAGCGGCAGAAGTTGATGTGGATAACCGTGGATTTAACCAAATTGTTGCGGTTAGCCCTGCTATGGTTCAAGTGATCGAGCGAGCCAAACGTGTTGCAATGCTTGATGAGCCACTCTTGTTAGTCGGTGAAACCGGAACAGGTAAAGATATTTTGGCAAAAGCGTGCCATTTACACAGTGCTCGCGGCAATGCGCCATTTTTAGGATTAAATTGTGCATCGTTGCCGGATGATGTCGTCGAAAGTGAGTTATTTGGATATGCTGCGGGTGCCTATCCAAATGCTATTGAAGGGAAAAAAGGCTTTTTTGAGCAGGCAAACGGTGGAACTGTCTTACTGGATGAAATTGCCGAGATGTCGCCTCAAATGCAAATCAAGCTGCTACGTTTCCTGAATGATGGCACATTCCGACGTGTCGGTGAAGAGCATGAAGTTAAGGTAAATGTGCGAGTGATCTGTGCGACACAGAAAAACTTACCCGAATTAGTCGAACAGAAAAAATTCCGTGAAGATCTCTATTATCGCCTGAATGTACTGACATTGACTATTCCACCATTAAGAGAGCGCAGTGAAGATATTAAACCGCTCACTAAAATGTTTGTGGCTAACTTTGCTAAAGAATTACATATTGCTGAACCTAAAATTTCACCAGCATTAATTGAATCACTGAATTCTTATTACTGGCCAGGCAATGTTAGACAATTGAGGAATGCACTATATCAAGGGTTATCGCAATTTAATGGCGATATTCTGGATGTGGGCGATGTTCAATTACCGGATGCAGTTAATGCACCTGCGATTGCTTTAGATACATTAAATGGCTCGCTGGATGATATTACCAAACGTTATGAAGCATCTGTATTAGCAAGACTATATCGTGATTATCCGAGCACAAGAAAATTGGCAAAACGTTTAGATATTTCTCATACTGCGATTGCGAATAAATTGAGAGAATATGGTCTCAGCACTAAGAAAGAGCAAGACTAACGCGATGAAGAATATTTTAAAATTGAGTGTGATCGGCATATTAATGAGCGTGAGCGTCAACAGCTTCGCACAAGAAAAACCAAACAATAAATTGATTGATAAACTTTGCAAAAATGCAGTGCAAACAATGGATGACGTGTATGAAAATGGTGCGTTAACTCAGTGCCATTTTTCTGATCGTTCATTGCTTAGCGCGTATCAAGAATATCGTGACTTGCTCGGTGAGGATAAACAGTTTTTAGAGGCGAAATTAGAACCCAATAAAAACAAGGAAGTGATTTGCTCTGATGATAATTGCCTGTCGATTATTTACCGTTGGAGTGGTGAGAATAAATTAGAAATTGAGCAAAGTTTTTCAGGAGGAGAAACCTATCTCCAGTTTATTCAAGACAAGAAAGACACTTTGCTTGAAATACGGTACTTTCCAGATTAGTGGCACCGCTCCCAACTTGTAAAGCCCATCCAATGAAAACGCTCACTAAATTAAATATAAGCGCAAATAATTTAGTGAGCTAACTCGATTAACCCAAATTTTCATGTTCTTTACCTAAAAAGCGATGCTTTGATCATTGCGTGCTGGTGATTTTTTCTGCTATAAAAATGGTGAACGCCATTTTACTTTCTCAGTTAATGATAAATAAATGCTTAAGTTGTGCATTGATTATGAATAATAGCAACGCTGGTTTTATACCTTCAAGGAGTTGCAATGGAACAATTCACTATTAATTTTATTGTCAATTTCAAGCTACGTGAGTATATGTCTAAGAGTCACTATCACGGTGATATGTTTGAATCAGCCAATGCTGCGGCAGAACTTTATTTAATGAATAAGGCAGCGGCAAATTATTTAGCCAAAAAGACCCGTTTTACGTGGGAAGCACTAGTGAAAAATGGGGATAAACCACGGGATTTGATTATTGATATTCTCACTTCTTGTTGCCCTGTTACACAAGAGCAAGCACAGCGAGTATTAAGTACTCTGTCACACTCATTAGTGAGTATGATGAAGGAAAACATGATTTTTACTAATGTCGTTAACGCGAAAAATCACAAACGGCTATTTTGGGCTCATGTTGATTAAAACGTGCTGCGTAAACCTCGTAAACGTCAATGCTACCCGTCAACATTATTCGTAAAATACCTGTCGATAAAAAAGACCACAATCACTGAAAGTATCGGTGATTGTGGTCCAGCATAAATTGAGATTATTTCAGGCTATTTAGCGCGTTGTCATAATCAGGTTCTTCGGTAATTTCAGGAACTAGCTGGCTGTAAATGACTTTGTCATTCTCATCTAATACCACGACAGAACGTGCAGTTAAGCCTTTTAATGGTCCTGTTGTCATCTCAACACCGTAATCTGCTGCGAAATCGCTACGGAATGCAGATAATGTAACGACGTTGTCTAAACCCTCAGCACCACAAAAGCGAGCTTGTGCGAAAGGTAAGTCAGCAGAAATACATAAAACAACGGTGTTATCTAAACCACTTGCTAGTTGATTAAATTTTCGTACAGAGGCAGCGCAAACACCGGTATCTACACTTGGAAAAATATTCAGAATTTTGCGTTTACCTTGATACGTTTCTAAAGTTGCTTCGCTTAAGTCCTTAGCGACTAAAGTGAAAGGTTTCGCTTGTGAACCTGCCTGTAAAAATGTACCTGCAAGTGAAATGCTGTTGCCTTTGAGTTTAACTGTCTGTGACATTCGTTTTTCTCCCGTTTATAGGTTGAGCTGCAGAGGATGAAATGAGAAAGTAATATTTATAATCAAAAAATTACGTAATTTCACGCCCTGAACTGTTGTTTTTACATTCTATTATTGACCAATTGCATTGTCAGCTTCTCAGTATGATAAACAAGAAGGTGACGCCGCAGTATACAATTAATAAGCTCTATTAAGAGTTTATGTTTTTTATTATGTATCATCCTAAAATACCATATTCAATGGGATAAAAAGAGCGCTTTGTGCCGTGTTTTACTTGTTATATGATGAGGCGAAAGCTAATTTTAAACCGATAATCAAGTCAATGGTTTACTGGATATCATTGGGAGAGCGTTGACTTACTAAATATGAATTTAGCGGTTTTTAATGGATGAATTCATCAAAGCTCAATGGTTTTTACTGTTGAGTTACCTTCTTTTTGATTAATAGATAGAAATAATAATATGCATAAACGTTCATTGACCTCTTTAGCTGTATTCATTTCGTCACTTTTCCTTTCTACACATACTCTCAGCGCGACCATTCCCGCAGGTACTGTTTTAGCAGAAAATCAAGAAGTTGTGCGCCATCTTAAAGATGAACCCGCATCATTAGATCCAATTAAATCAGTTGGCCTTACAGAAGCTCAAGTCATGCGTGATTTATTTGAGGGTCTTGTTAATCAAGATAATCACGGTCAGCCAATCGCGGGAGTGGCATTAAATTGGCATACCAATGATAACCGAACTTGGATTTTTCAATTACGTCCTGATGCTGCGTGGTCGAATGGTGAACCCGTTACCGCCGAAGATTTTGTTTACAGCTGGCGTCGTTTAGTGACTCCCGCTAATACTTCACCATTTGCTTGGTTTGCTGCACTGGCTGGTATTAATAATGCGCAAGATATTATTGATGGAAAGCTTCCTCCAGAGCAATTAGGAGTAGAAGCAGTAGATAAACATACATTGAAAATTATCTTAAATAAGCCAGTTCCTTATTTTCCTTCATTAACTGCTAACTTTAGCCTGTTTCCTGTCCATCGTGGAACCGTTGAACAATATGGCGCAGATTGGATAAAAGTGGGAAATTTGGTTGGAAACGGTGCATTTAAACTGAATGATCGCGTTGTGAATGAAAAAATCGTACTAACCCCAAATCCGCATTATTGGGATCATAAAAATACCGTTATCACAAAGGTCACCTTTGTTCCGATTAACCAAGAGTCTCATGCAACCAATCGCTATTTGGCGGGTGATTTAGATATTACTGAATCCTTCCCGAAACAGCGTTATCAAAAATTATTACAAGATATTCCGAATGAAGTTTTTACGCCTGACCAATTAGGTACCTACTATTACGCATTCAATACTCAGCGAGCACCGACAAATGATGTGAGAGTCCGTCAGGCATTATCTATGACGATTGACCGACAACTGATTGCCAGCAAAGTATTAGGCACTGGTGAGAAACCCGCTTATTATTTTACACCTGATGTCACCGCAGGTTTCAAGCCCCAAAAAGGACTGTATCAGTCACATAAGCAAAAAGAGTTGGATCAACAAGCTAAAATATTGTTACAACAAGCAGGGTATAGTGAAGCTCACCCTTTGGAATTGACATTGCTTTATAATAGTTCGGAAAACCACCAAAAAATTGCGATTGCGATTGCTTCTATGTGGAAGAAGAAGCTAGGGGTTCAGGTTAAGTTAGTGAACCAAGAGTGGAAAACCTACATTGATAGCCGTAACACCGGAAACTTTGATGTGATCCGCGCATCGTGGATTGGGGATTTTAATGAGCCATCGACTTTTTTATCGCTCCTGACATCTCAACATAATGGCAATATTCCTAAGTTTAATAGCTCGCAATATGATGCATTAATGACGTCAGCAAGTATTGAAACCAATGATGCTCAACGTAATGCCTATTATAATCAAGCAGAAGCGATTATTGCTAAAGAAGCGCCAATTGCGCCAATCTACCAATACACGAATGCACGGTTGATTAAGCCGTGGTTGAAAGGTTATCCGATTGAAAATCCAGAGGATGTGGCATACAGCCATAGCTTCTATATTATTAAGCATTAACAATGATATTTAGCCAGTACCCACCGTGCTGGCTAAACTTTTTGCGGTCCTAAAATAAAAAAACTCCTTCCACTGGAGAGTTAGAAGGAGGACCAAAAAGGAATAAACACTACAGAACTAATAATAGGGAAAAACTTTGCGGTTTTATTGCTAATTTGTGTCAATCGAATGGGATCTCCCTAGCAAAAATTGAGAAATTTCATTGAGCTATAAATCCTGCACACCATCTTATTTTAATGCTTTTATTTTCTGTTCTTTAACACTAAATTAAACTTTGTATTTTTATTTTGTTATTGAAATCATTGCAATATTCCCTTTAATCAACTAAAAATACCTTACTTTTCAATTTATGGAGATATTTGCATGGCGTCGACCTATGGATCGCAATTTCAACACTCTAGCCCTGTTCATGCCTTTCAGTTAGATGGGAATGGCGGGGTTCTTCCTATCGATTTAAATGCAAATGCGACACAGCAATCTCCATTTTGGCTGCATTACGATTATAAAAATAAAGAGACCGCTAGCTGGATCCAACAGACTGATTTATTTAATGACCAAGTGAAATCATCACTGACTGGTAAAATGAATCGTATGCGTATGGTGCGTATTGGCGATGGTGTGTTACTCACATTGCAGACATTAAATAACACGACAGGTCAGCGTCCAGAGCAGCTAGTGGCATTTCGCATTTTCATGAATAGCCGTTTGATTGTTTCATGTAGACATCGACGTGTTCATTCATTGGATTCGGTTATTGATGATTTAAAAGAAGGTGTAGGTGCTCAAAGCACAGGAGAATGGCTTGCTGATGTTACGGATGCAATGACTGATGAAATTAGTGATTTTACTGATTCTCTTCACGAACGATTGATTGAAATGGAAGATGTGGTATTGCATGGCGAAATTCCGGAAAGAGGGGAATTAGCCCTGTTGCGTAAACAACTTATTGTTGTTCGCCGTTATATGGCACCGCAACGAGATATGTTTTCACGGTTAACGGCCGAAAAATTATTATGGCTGGATGAAAATGATAGACGTCGTTTGCAAGAAATATCGGACAGACTCGGGCGTTGTATTGAAGATCTAGACGGTTTTATTGCGCGTACTGCGATTATGTCTGACGAAATTACGAACATGATGACAGAAATGATGAATCGCCGAATTTATACTATGTCATTAATGGCAATGATATTCTTACCCACCACGTTTTTAACCGGTTTATTTGGTGTGAATTTAGGGGGGATCCCGGGTAATGAGTTCAAGTTTGCCTTCAGTACATTCTGCTTGTTACTCGCGGGTTTGATTGCTACAGTGTTCTGGTGGTTAAAAAGAAGTCGATGGTTATAAGACGGTGAATTATTCTGGATAATGGGCACTAGTTTGAGATAAATCAATAAAGTGAATAGGGTTTTAAGGCAATATTACTCCCGCAGGTGAATGCAACGTTGAGCGATGAACGTTGTGCTCCATAATTGTAGTTTTTCTCATATTGAGTTCTTATACAGAATAATTGACCACTGTAATGCCGATGTCTCTTACATCGGCTTTTTTTTTGCATAAAATCTGACACTACCCCTATTATATAGAGGTAGTGGGATAACTATGAGTAATCTTATTTAATTTCAATTACATCTAAACGGTCAGCGTTATAGTCGGGCTGATCATCTTCATCCATCATTGGCTGAGTCGGTAGCTCTTCGCGGTCAAAAGCCATATCGCCGCCATTGATCACGGCATCTCCATGAGAGATATTTTTAAAATCAAAAAGTTCAGTGTCACACAGATGCGAGGAAACAACATTTTGAGTTGCGCTAAACATGGTTTCAATGCGACCAGGATAGCGTTTATCCCAATCACGGAGCATCTCTTTAATCACTTGACGTTGTAAATTAGGCTGAGAACCGCACAGATTACAAGGAATGATAGGGAATGCTTTGGCTTTCGCATAACGCTCAATATCTTTTTCACGGCAATAAGCCAGAGGGCGGATAACAATGTGTTTCCCGTCGTCACTCATGAGCTTTGGTGGCATGCCTTTTAATTTTCCGCCATAGAACATGTTTAAAAACAGTGTTTGTAAAATGTCATCGCGGTGATGACCTAATGCGATTTTGGTTGCACCTATCTCTGTTGCTGTACGATACAAAATACCACGGCGCAGACGAGAACACAGAGAGCAGGTCGTTTTTCCTTCAGGAATTTTTTCCTTCACAATACCGTAAGTATTTTCTTCAACGATTTTATACTCAACACCGAGTTCCTCTAAGTAAGCCGGTAAAATATGCTCAGGGAAGCCAGGCTGTTTTTGGTCTAGGTTTACCGCGACCAAAGAGAATGAAATTGGAGCACTTTTTTGCAGGCTTTGCAAAATAGACAGTAGGGTGTAGCTATCTTTTCCCCCAGATAGGCAAACCATGATGCGGTCACCATCTTCAATCATATTAAAATCGGCGATAGCTTGCCCAACATCACGGCGGATTCTTTTTTGGAGTTTATTTAGGTTATATTGCTCTTTATTAGTCGTCATTCTCGGTTGTTCTTTCTTGTTTCTGATTGCTATTTAATTTTTTGAAAAGTATATATTTTTTGGTTTTTTGTCGTTCTCGTTGTTTCCGAATTAACCCAGTCTTACACTGACTCGTGTAGTAAGACATTGAATAAGACTGATATGTCAGAATTTAATAAAAATTCACAGACAAAAAGCTAAAAAACATTCACGGTAAAGAAATCTCTAAGCCAGCAATGATAGCAGATGGTAGGGGGCTTTCGATACTAGTAAGCAAAAAAGGTTCTACCTTATGATCATACTCTGATCGATTTGAAGGCAAATTAAGTGGGATGATAATAAGACGGCATCAGGAGTCTATATCATAAAAATAAATATTTATCAGTATGTTATGTTTTTTATGTTAAGTACATTTTCAATTCATATTGATGATTAAAATAATGATCGTATCTATATGCCGTGTGGCAACAATTAAAATCTAAAGGAATTCAATATGTCTAATACAATGACATTTTTTAGTAAAATGGTTTAACGAATCTACAGGCTTTGGTTTTATTTCTCCTGAAGATGGAAGCAAAGATGTGTTCGTACACTTTGTGCAATTCAAAGTGATAGCTTCAAAACGCTTACTGAAGGACAAAAAGTTAGTTTCTCAGTAGCGAATGGTGCAAAAGGTCCAGCTGCGGCAAATGTGGTGGCGCTTTAGGGCGATATCGTTATGAAATGTCTTTGCTGTAAAGGGACTCAGTACAGACGGTACCATTTTGAAGTAACAAAAAGTGACCCTTCTGGTGCTAAATGTATTTTTTGCAAAAGCACCATGCAAGCTCAGGCATGTTAGTCACTTGACAGGCTATGGTTAAGAACCTCGCTGTGGTGATTTTTTTATGACTGCCTATATTAAATGTAAAGAATTGTAATCATTATCTTGAAATTCTCGCTAGCAATCCTATATAAGTGATGTAACAGGATAAAAAATTAATCCATACTGGCTAATAGTGCTTATGTAATAGATATTTATTTTGATATTGAAGGAGAAATTATGTCTAACATTAGATCTTTTTCATTATTTCCAGCGTTATCTGATAACTTGCTTTCTAATAGGTTTGACCAAATGGATCGTTTATTCAGTCAATTAACAGGTAACCGACCATTAACCTCAGAGCATCCATATAATTTAAAACAAATAAATGAATCAAATTATCAATTAACTGTTAGTGTTCCTGGTTATAAGGAGGATGAGTTAAGTGTATCCTTAAAAGGTGGGAAACTCTATGTACAAGGTGAGCAATCAACTGAATTAGTTAATGATTCAGAAAAATGGATTCATCAAGGGATAACACAAAATAAGTTTTCTCTTGAATTTAATCTCGGTAAGAATGTAAAAATTGAAAATGCAGAATTATCAAGCGGTTTGTTAACATTAAATATTGAATATGAAATCCCGGAAGAAGAAAAACCTCGGGTCATAGCTATTGAAAATAAAGATACAAAATAATTTTTCTGTATTTTTTAACCCGCCAACAATGGCGGGTTTTTTA
>NZ_JAMPSW010000103.1:0-12012 GCF_028484855.1 Providencia sp. PROV033
GTAGAAAAAATGGGAACCTTACATCGACTTTGGCCATGAATATTCTCCGATAAATTATCCTATCTTACAGGTTAATCACCAGTTTGAATACATTACCTAAAAATGATTCATCCTTGGATGAATGAGTATGTTTTAAAACAAAAAATAGAAAGAGAGCATTCAGTTAAAATCGAATTTATCAATGATTATGGTGCCATTGTGGAAAAAAACATGACAAAGAGCTAGCTTATGGGAAAAAACGTTTTTATTAAGGATTGGATTTTTAGTAATAAGTCGATTTTTATTAGCATAACAATTTTTTCATCAATAACCTGTGCAAGTGAAATCTTCGATATTAATGCAATTAATACAGGCATTGATAACCATCTTTCAGATCCTATGCTATTAAATTATCTTTCTAAATCAGAAGGGCAACTTCCTGGTAGATATAGGGTTCATATTTACCTGAATGATGATAGTGTGGCGGATGAATATATTGAATTTATTTTTAGTGAAGAAAATCAAACACTAGAACCGCAGATTACAAGACGGCAGTTAATTAATTGGGGCGTTAAGCCTTCGATATTTTTTAAGAATGATAGCTCTGAAATTGATGAATTCATTGATGTTCGAAAATTTATCAAAGGTGGAAATATTTACCATGATTTTTTTTCTAACCGTCTAAATATCAGTGTTCCTCAAATAGCGATGAAGACAATTAGCCGGGGCTATATTAATCCGATTGAATGGGATGATGGTGTCGCTGGATTGTTTATTAATTATTCTGCACGTTTTAATCAATCATGGAAAAGTCCAAGCAACCATAAATCTATTTATTTTGGATTGCGAAATGGAATCAATTGGGAAGCCTGGCGATTACGTAATCACAGTTATTACAATAATGTTTACGGTGATAGCCGTTGGAATAGTCTACAAACTTTCTTAGAAAGAAATATTCGTAGTTTAAATAGCCACTTAATTATTGGTGAAACTTCATCAGATAACGGGATTATGGATACTTTTCAGTACCGTGGTTTAAAACTGATGTCAGAAGAAAGTATGCTCCCACAAAGTCAACGAGGGTTCGCACCTACAGTAAATGGTATTGCGAACTCCAATGCTGTGGTGATTGTTCGGCAAAATGGTCAAATAATTTATCAAACATCCGTTCCTGCGGGGGAATTTACGTTAAATGATCTCTACCCAACGTCTTTCAATGGTGAGTTGCAAGTGACGATTGAAGAGTCTGATGGTTCGACGAGAGTATTTACACAGCCGTTTTCCAGCGTGCCAGTTATGCAAAGGGCAGGAACATTAAAATACAGTATGGAATTTGGAAAATATCGAGCTGAGAGTGAAGAGCGACAGCCTTATTTTGTTCAGTTTTCTGGGATCTACGGATTACCTATTCACCTATCTCATTATGGAAATTTATCTCTGTTAGGTGGCGTATTCATCTCGGAATATAGACAAACTTATACAGTTGGGGCTGGCGTGAATTTAGGCAATTTCGGCGGAGCTTCATTGGATATGACTCATTCAACATCTCAGTGGGATCCTAATTTAAAGAGCACTGAGCAAACGTATCGTTTTCAATATAACAAATATGTTCAAAATACAGCGACTGGGCTTAATTTATCTGCTCAATATTCTGTTGAACCGGATGGAGATAATTTTATTTCTCAAACAGCAAATATGGATCGAATGTCAAAGAAACAGCGACTACAAATATCGCTTAGCCAATCATTGGGAAACTGGGGATCTTTGAATATAAATGGCTATCAACAAGAGTATTGGGCGCAATCAGGCTCAGATAAAAATTTTACTGTCAGTCTTGCCTCGCAGTATCAATCAGTTAATTACAGTTTTTCTTATTCACATTCTGAACAATATCATCGTGAAAAGCGGGATAGAGTATTCTCTTTTACTTGTAGCATGCCATTACGTTGGGGAGAAAATATTTATTGGGGTAATTATCATTACAACACCAGTCGTTACGCTGGCGGTATTAGCACCATAAGCCTGAGTGGCTCAGCACTTGACTCTCATCAGTTACGATATGACCTCACACAGCAATACCATCATAAAAATCAGCAGGTGAGTTACGGTGTTCGCGGTAGTTATTTAACCTCTCATGGGGAGTTTGCTCTTGGTTGGGATCACTCTCCTCGACATCAAATTGTCCATGCAGCTGCCACTGGGGCATTTTTATTTCATCACGGAGGGGTTACTGCCTCCCGATCATTCTCGGATGCTATTGGGTTAGTTAAAGCTGAGGGCATTAATAATTTAAAAATTAATAATGTACCTTCGTTGTATACCAATGAACAAGGTTATGCAGTGATTCCAATGCTAACACAATATGAGCGTAACAATGTCAGTGTTGATACCTCAACATTAATCGGCAATTACGATGTGGCACTGAATTCAACAACGGTCGTACCCACACGAGGGGCAATTGTTTTGATGGATTTTAACGCTAAACGTGGTGGTCGCATTGTATTAAAACTAAAACATAATAATCAATTGGTTGGTTTTGGCACTCAAGTGAATGTTCTGGAACAGCAACATAAGATTTCATCGGGAATTGTGGCGACTGATGGGGAAGTTTATTTGAGTGGTGTGCCTGAAAATAGTGTCGTTCAAGTTAAGTGGGGGGCTAATCAGTCGCAACAGTGCCAGTTACCGCTTCATATTGACTTGAGTAATTCAAATATTCAATTCATTGAAGGAACATGCCAGTAGAGGATTTATGAATCAATTTGCTATTTATATCGGAATGCTGTTGTTTTCATCAATAGCGTTTGCTGATTATCGTGCTGAATTTTCAACGTATACCGTGCCCATCACCGAAACGCTGTATGTTCCTAAAAGTGCTCCCATCAACACACATATTGCAACGATAGAGTTAGGTACTTATACGCCTTGGGTGTGGTGGAATGAGACAGGCACAACAAGGGTTGGCATTAATTTACCGGGAATTTTTGATGGGCATTATCAAATCGCAGGTGTTGGAGCTGTTAAGGAAATAGGGTTATCTGGCATTGGGTTTGCTTTGCATGGCTCGGTTAATAGCCCATGTTCAGCAAGAGGGTATGTGAATGGTAAAAATAGTCGTGACGGAAACCCGGCAAATCGCTTTTTATGTCCCAGCTCAGCATCTCAAGGTAATTACAATGTCACCTTAAAGGCTGAGTTCTATAAAATACGCCCACGCGTGAATACTCAGCTATTACAATCCACCAGTGCTGCGATGTTTATCGTTTTTAATAATCGGTTTATTACCCAAGATATTGTGGGCAATTTTGAACCTAAAATTTGGTTGTCGCCTATTCCGGTTGTTGCGAATGGATGCGAAGTTAAAAATACCATCGTCAATGTGGCATTCGGTCAAGTAGAGAAATCCCGGGCTCGAGGTGTGGGGTCTACGCTTATGAATAGTCGCAAACGGTTTAAAATTGAACTGGATTGTGATGAAACTTCACCAATAAAAATTCACTTTATGGGGATGGTCGACTCGAGTGGGTTACCCGGCACCATTGCACTCAATAATGCAGAGCATCGAGAAACTGCCCAAGGTTTTGGGATCCAAATTAAATATAAAGGGCGACCGATTAAATTGAACCAAACGTTACAAGTTTCTCGCTTAAATAGTGCGCAACACTATGTTATTCCTTTGGAGGCAGTTTATATTCAAACAGAGGAAAAAACGCGAGGGGGAAAAGCGAATGGGACGTTACAGTTTAATTTGCAATATCATTGAAATTAAAGAAAAAAGGGAGCACAGGCTCCCTTAATTTATAGAAGAGCTAATGATTATTCAACGACTAAAATACGGCAGGTATTGGTGCTGCCGATGGTGCCCATTTGGTCACCTTGTGTCACGATAACCGTGTCACCAACCATTAAGTAACCGTTGTCACGTAGACGCGCGATCGCTTCGCTTGCAGCGGCAATTCCATCAGTATGCGTGCTACAGAAGACAGGCGTGACGCCACGGTACAGAGAACATTGATTCAGTGTTTTTTCATGGCGTGACATAGCAAAAATTGGTAAGCCAGAGCTGATACGTGACATGATACGAGCTGTTCGTCCTGATTCTGTCATGGCGATGATTGCCTTGACACCTTTCAGGTGGTTAGCCGCGTACATGGTTGACATGGCAATCGCGTCTTCAGAACTTTCAAACTCAGCATCTAAACGGTGTTTAGAAATATTCAGACCTGGCATTTTTTCTGCGCCAAAGCAGACTTGCGCCATTGCGGCGACGGTTTCTGCTGGGTATTGTCCCGCAGCCGTTTCTGCCGATAACATAACCGCATCTGTACCATCTAAAACGGCGTTTGCCACGTCCATAACTTCGGCGCGGGTTGGCATTGGGTTAGTGATCATTGACTCCATCATTTGAGTTGCGGTGATCACCACACGGTTCAATTGACGTGAACGACGGATCAGTTTCTTTTGTACAGCGACTAGCTCAGGGTCGCCAATTTCGACACCTAAATCACCACGGGCGACCATCACGACATCTGATGCGAGGATCACTTCATCCATAATGTCATCAGTGGCAACAGCTTCAGCACGCTCAACTTTCGCAACAATTTGGCATTCACAGCCTGCATCACGCGCTAAACGGCGAGCATAATCAAGATCCTCACCGGAGCGAGGGAAAGACACGGCTAAAAAGTCGACATTAATTTTGGCTGCGGTAATAATATCAGCTTTGTCTTTTTCAGTGAGGGCTTCTGCGGATAAGCCACCACCTAGTTTGTTAATGCCTTTATTGTTAGACAGTTGTCCGCCTACAGTCACTTCAGTGAACACTTGCAAGCCTTGAACTTCACGAACTTTTAACTGCACACGACCATCGTCTAGCAGAAGAATATCGCCAGGGACAACATCAGCAGGTAAGCCTTTGTAATCGATACCGACTTTATGTTGGTCACCTTCACCTTTGCCTAATGAGGCATCTAGCGTGAATTTGTCACCAATATTGAGGAAAACTTTACCGTCTTTAAAAGTAGAAACACGAATTTTCGGACCTTGTAGATCCCCAAGGATAGCGACGTGACGCCCTAATCGAGCCGCAATCTCGCGCACTTTGTTTGCGCGGGCCATGTGGTCTTCAGGAGTTCCGTGAGAGAAATTAAGGCGAACAACGTTAGCGCCAGCATTGATAATTTTTTCTAGATTATTATCACGATCGGTTGCCGGACCAAGGGTTGTAACAATTTTAGTTCTTCTAAGCCGTCTAGACATGTATTACTCCGTGACCTGTAATGGTACAAATATAAGTGAAGCCTTTTCACTCCATTTTGAAACCTATTTACTGCAAATAGGGGTGCTGACACGAGCACAGCTATTATATACAGCAAATTTCTTAAAGCCATCGGGAGAATAAAAACTATTTGGTACCGATAGAATTAAGAACCCATTTTTAACATTGTTGTATCCATCTTTCAGACATTATCAAACCGCGAATCGCGTAATGCTTCTTTGACCCGTTTCAAGTTATCTCTAAATTTTTCGCCTCGGCGCAAAGTAAATCCGGTTGTTAACACATCAATCACTGCGAGCTGTGCCATTCTGGAGACCATTGGCATATACATGTCCGTGTCTTCAGGGACATCGATAATAATTGATAGGCTGGCTGCTTTAGCTAGGGGGGAGCCCTCTGATGTGATAGCGATAACTGTTGCATCATTATGGCGAGCGAGCTGTGCCATATCGACTAAGGCCTTTGTACGACCCGTGTGTGAAATCAACACAATCACATCGCCTTCACTACTATTGATGCAGCTCATACGTTGCATGACAATATCATCAAAGTATATGACTGGAATATTAAACCGGAAGAATTTGTTCATGGCATCATGAGCAACCGCGGCGGAAGCCCCAAATCCAAAAAAACTGATTTTGCGAGCTTGAGTCAGTAAATCTACTGCGCGATTAATTGCGTTGGTATCAAGGGTGTGCTTGACATTATCCAGTCCCGCCATCGCGGACTCGAATATTTTATGGGTATATGTGTTGACGGTGTCTGTTTCTTCAATATGGCGATTTACATAAGGCGTACCATTGGCGAGATTCTGCGCCAGTTTCAATTTAAAATCTGGAAACCCTTTGGTTTCCATTTTGCGGCAAAATCGATTAACAGTAGGCTCACTAACATCCGCCAATTGAGCCAATGCGGCGATACTCAAATGAATAGCACTTTGGGGCATCCCTAAAATGACTTCTGCCACCTTTTTTTCTGATTTACTCAAAAAATCGATGCTGGTTTTCATTTGTTCTAAAATATTCATATAGCAAAAGTGCCTATTTCAGCAAAAGGGGAAATATTTCTGCCATCGGAGTATGGTGGCATTAACATCCAGATATGACTGAAAATATACTACGTGTTGATAGTAAGCTATCTATACACTGGGGTTAACTAAGGGCTTTTTTTACGAAAATATGACCCGTATCTAATTTTCAACTAAGAAAACGGATTACATAAATCGTTATTTTCTAACAAAAGCTGGAAGCATTCAGTGATAAAAAATTTTGTTGAAGACTGGGTATGCTGGATTTTTCAGCATAAAAACTGTGACCCGTGTCATCAATATTTACTGAGCAGTAGCAAACGGGTACATTAGCAGGCAAACGATTATATTTTTATAAAACGATATACAGAACCTATCTCATTAGAGTGGCGTTTCGCGCTCAGTTTTTATGGGCTCTAATGAGATAGTTTCTAAATTCCGCAGATTGAGGAGAACCAACATGGCGGTACATAATGCTGCTCAAGCTTGTGACCTGATTATTTTCGGCACTAAAGGTGACCTAGCGCGTCGCAAGTTACTTCCATCATTGTATCAACTGGAAAAAGCAGGTTATATCCATCCAGATACTCGCATTATCGGCGTTGGTCGTGCCCAATGGGAACAGAGCGATTATGTGGAATTTGTCAAAAAGGCATTGAATGACTTTTTGAAGGAAGAATTAGATCCAACATTATGGGAGCGAATAAGCGCACGTTTAGATTTTTGTAATCTAGATGTGAGTGAAACCGATAATTTTGTGCGTTTAGCCGATATGCTTAAACAAGACACGCAGCCGGCGATTCACTATTTTGCTATGCCACCAAGCACATTCGGTGAAATGTGTCAGGGGCTAGGCTATGCAGGATTGAACAAAAAACCAAACCGTGTCGTGATGGAAAAACCATTAGGGACGGATTTAGCATCTTCTCAACAGATTAATAACGAAGTTGCGAAATATTTTGATGAAAGCCAAGTTTACCGAATCGACCACTATCTAGGTAAAGAAACGGTACTGAACTTGCTGGCTCTGCGTTTTGCAAACTCTTTATTTATTAATAACTGGGATAATCGCACCATTGATCATGTGCAGATTACCGTGGCAGAAGAGGTTGGAATCGAAGGTCGGTGGGGGTATTTTGATCAGGCGGGTCAAATGCGAGACATGGTGCAAAATCACCTTCTGCAAATTTTAACCATGATCGCGATGTCTCCTCCGGCTGATTTAACCACTGACCGTATTCGTGACGAAAAAGTGAAAGTGCTGCGTTCTTTACGTCGTATTGACCACACAAACGTGCGTGAGAAAGCCGTACGCGGTCAATATACTGCGGGTTTTGTGCAAGGTAAGAAAGTACCGGGCTACTTAGAAGAAGAAGGCGCGAACAAGCAGAGCCAGACGGAGTCTTTCGTGGCTTTGCGTGTGGATATTGATGATTGGCGCTGGGCTGGCGTACCATTCTATTTGCGTACAGGTAAGCGTCTTCCTGCCAAATGTTCAGAAGTTGTGGTGTATTTTAAAAAACCGGCATTGAATATTTTCTCTGAAAGCTACCAAGATTTACCACAAAACAAATTGACGATCCGTCTGCAACCTGATGAAGGGATTGATATCGAAATTATGAACAAGGCTCCAGGCTTGGATCATAAACACCGTTTACAGACGACTAAATTGGACTTGAGCTTTTCTGAGACCTTTAACCAAACGCATCTTGCAGATGCCTATGAGCGCTTATTGTTAGAAGCGATGCGTGGTATTCAAGCCTTGTTCGTCCGCCGTGATGAAGTGGAAGAGGCGTGGAAATGGGTTGATTCTATTATGGAAGCATGGGCGATGGATAACGATGCACCTAAACCTTATCAAGCCGGTACATGGGGACCGATTGCCTCTGTCGCCATGATCGCTCGTGATGGTCGCTCGTGGAATGAGTTTGAATAATATTTTATCTTTATAAATTGGACCATGAAATGGCGGGAAGATTGAATTCCCGCCATTTTTTTAGCTAATATTTTCTTCTTTATCTTTTCTTATTTTTTCGCGATAGAAATTTTTGCCAACCACGTCATTTCATGTTGATTAAATACTAATGTTTTCCCGTTCTGCTTTAATTCAAATGAAAGTGGTGAGTTTTTATTTTAAGCATCGGAAAATTATTTAATTCATCTATGATTTTTGGGTCAGTGAGTTTTATGGTTGAATGAAATACGATGGGGGAATGGTTTGCAGGTTTTGATCTTGAAAAAAAGCGCAAATTGGCATTGTCAATCCTTTAATGATGCAATTATTGAATGTGGAGTGTGCCATGAGTCATTACGCTTCTCTTTAATAATGTGATGGTTACCAAGATTGCTGACTCAAGGTAACCATTCAATTTTGGTTATTTTAAAGCACTAATTCACTGCGACCTGTCGCCGCCATATGAATAATGCCTTGTTCGATTCGTAAACACGCCATTTTAGCGGCATCTGGAACCGATAAACCTGCAAGTAACTGAGCGGTGAGTTCAGCACCAAACAGATCCCCAGTTCCTTTTGGTGTAACGGGATAACGCTTATGGCGAATAACCGCGACATCTTGTCGAGTAACACAAACCACTTCGATACTTTCATCATCAGGCTGGAATGCGCTCGTTATGATGACCCATTGAGTATGACCGTTGAGTAATGAACGCGCTGCGCGAGTCGCGTCGTCTAAATTATTGATGGTTTGCCCACTGAGTGTAGAAAGCTCAAATTTATTCGGAATGATGCCCGTCGCAAGTGGAAGCACTTCATCACGATAAACATCGGCAATCGCTGGAGGAATATAAAAGCCACTATCTTCATCCCCCATCACAGGGTCGACAATGACAGGTATTTTAGGATGCTGCTCACGCACAGAGGCTAACCAATTTGCAAGGTCGTGAGCTTTATCTGGTGAACCTAAATAACCCGTTAAAATGGCTTTAACGCTGTTTAAGCTGCCGCGTTCAACGAAGCCTTGTAAATAACCGCGAAACCATTCACCGGGTAATTCTCCACCATAACAAGTAGCATAGTGGGGTGTGTTGCTTAGAATAACGGTGGGAACCGCAGCAACGCGTAATCCTTGTTTGGTCAATGCAGGCACAGCGATGCTATTACCGACACTGCCATAGACAACTTGGGATTGAATGGAGATGACATCATAAGGAAGCGGGGTGGCATCGGCGGCATTTTGAAAGCTATTTGACGTTAGCGTAAAGGTATCCATGACTCTCTCTTATTGGTGTGCATTATTTCTATTTTGTACGGATAGCATGATAAGAAGCGTGTTGGCATCTATTGTCAATGGTAACCGTAAAAATGAATATTGAATGAGATGAAAGCAGCATAAAACACGGTAATAAAAACTTTTTTTGCTCAGTTCGTCCAAAAATAAATGCGAGTGAAATGGTGGAATTATTCGTAAAATTGAGTCTGCCACTGTGTTGCTTAGCATATTAATGCATAATTATGCATAAAAAGAATGAATTCAAAAAGCTTTTGCATTCATTGACTTAATAATTTTGCCATGGTAGAAATAAGCTGAAACTAACAATTATATGAGGGTTCGGAGTAACTTGGATGGATGTCCATCCGATGAAATGAATGAGATATCATGCTTAGCGTGACTAGCATAAAGATCAGTAAGTCCCAAAGAAGATCAACACATAAGCTTTTCCTTTCTGCCATTCTATCCAGTGAGTATCACTGGTGCGGCGCGTTATAGCGTCTTTCTAGATTATTCAATCAGCTGAATAAAATCAGCAACTCTATTGTTTTTGTTTGAATTTTTAACAGCATTAAGCCCATGTATTAAGCTAATTGTCTTTTAAACTTGTTTAAAAAACAGGCTATGATGATGCTGAATCTAGAGGGATATTATAATGATTTACTGGATATTTTTAGCATTAGCTATCGTTACTGAAGTCATTGGTACTTTATCAATGAAACATGCCAGTGTGAGTGGTGACTTCACGGGTATGGCGGTGATGTATGTGATGATTGCCACTTCCTATATTTTACTCGCTGTTGCGGTTAAAAAAGTCGCCTTAGGTGTTGCATACGCCATGTGGGAAGGGGTGGGTGTTCTGTTGATCACAACGTTCAGTGTACTGTGGTTTGGGGAATCTTTGTCACCGATGAAAATTGGTGGATTAGTTTTCTTGATCACGGGAATCGCATTGATCAAATCAGGTACCAAAAAAGCCACAGTTAACAAGTCTGCTCAAAAAGTAAAACAAGCAGCGAAGAATGCGGTTGATGCCGCCAAAGCCCGAGCTTTAGTGACGAATACCGCTAAATCGGAGGTGTAATATGGCCAGTCAATTTGAATGGTGGCATGCGGCATTTCTGATCCTTGCCGTGGTACTGGAAATCCTTGCCAACGTATTTTTAAAAATGTCTGACGGTTTTAAGCGTTATTGGTTAGGTATTCTTTCTCTGGTTGCGGTGTTAGGTGCATTCAGTGCGCTAGCGCAAGCGGTGAAGGGAATTGAATTGTCAGTTGCCTACGCGTTATGGGGTGCATTTGGCTTAATTGCTACAGTCGCAGCCGGTTGGATCTTGTTTAATCAGCGCTTGAACTATAAAGGTTGGGGCGGATTAGTTTTCCTGCTTATTGGTATGGTGCTGATTAAAATGTCGTAACGGATAATACAATTCTTAAAGCTATTAGTGCTTATTCTACAATATAGTACTAATAGCTTTTCAATATATAATTACATCTAAAGTTAATAATTTCAGTAAAATTAAAATATTGATCTAATTTCCATGGAATAATATATGATTATTTATTCACTGGTTTTTTTGAAAAATTAGATTCTCTTTATTCTATTAATTCATTTTTATGAAAAAAGCATTAAACCCTTCAGAGTAGAAAATTTATTTATATCTATCATATTTTAGATAGAATGACTAAAAAGGGATGTTTATTTTTAAAAATCAGCAATAAGGATAATGTTTATATTTTTATAATTAAGACCATTTGATGCCTAAAGATTTAGAAAGCTATTTAGCATTAGATACTATTACTGATGAAGCAATAGCCAAAAGGCAAGCTGATGAGGAATTGAAAAAAAATTCAAAGTAAAGCCAAAGAGGAAATAATAAAATTACAAATAAATGAAGCTATTAAGACAGCATTAGAAATAATTTCAGATATTGGTGATAAAACATCTAAAGTTATTGGAGATAAATATAAGGTTGCATCAGATAAAATAATTAATGAATTAAATGATTTTAAAGGTAAAAAAATCAAAAATTCAAGTGATGCGTTAAAAATTTTAGAGAAAACAATAAATAACCCATACCTTAAAGTTCATAAGAAAGACCTTCCCGCCATTTCTCAGGCTATAAAATTTATAGATGGAAAGAAGTTATCGGAGAATTTATATAAACTAGGTGGCTCTTTTAAGCTTGCGGATAAATTTTTGAAATTTGAAAAAATAAAAACTAAGGTTGAAGAGGGGTTTGAAACGGGAAACTGGAGACCTCTAGTTTTGGAAATTAAAGCTATGGCATTAGCAGGAGTTGCATCACCTATTGTATTAGCATTTACATCAGCAAGTCTAAGCTTATTATTACCGGTTACTATTTCAGTAACACTTTTATCTGTATCTGCCATCATATTAACCGCTGTGATTACATCTTATATTGATGTAGATTTTACTGCCGCAATAAATAAAGAAATTATTCCATAAAAGGTATTTTTAAAGCCATAATTATGAAT
>NZ_JAMPSW010000104.1:0-11699 GCF_028484855.1 Providencia sp. PROV033
GGATGTTAAAATTAATAGATAGACATCCTCTCTTTTATTAATATTATAGAACTTAATTAAACGGCAAGATTCATGCCCGTCACTTTGATCTGATAATGCACATAATTCAATATGTACTGACTCTATTTCTGTCATAAAGGGTCTCCTTGATAATCACAAAATCACCAAATCACCAAATCACCATTTACAACACCAGTATGTATTAGCATTATTACTAATAAAGATAAATTAACTAGTGTTAATTTCTAAAACTAGTAAACTAACTCATATACTCTATCTACAAGCATACTGGTGCTGTCTAAACAGAGATCTAGAATTTAGTTACTGGAAATTACACTTAAAAAATATGTCACTGAATTTCAGTGTATCTAGCTTAACTAGTGAATCAGCAAACATACGACTATTTGATATACGTCGTTTACTGCTGTGCTTGAGCTTTCCCTCCTTATTAGTAAAAAATGCTATTTCGCACCACATGATTTTAGTTATATACTTGATAACCCCGCCAATATCATTAATTTCATCAACCACCATAGGTCTATTTTTAATGCCTTGCCGAGAGTTTAAATTCTTAGATGACTTCATGTAATCTCTAAGAGATTTGATTTTTTCACTTTCATTAGGAATTAATAAATGAAAATGAGGTTGATAATAACTAGAATTAATACTCTCATATAAGTGGAGGTCTAATTCTAGACTGCCAAAAATAAAGTTATTAAAACCAATAGATTTAAGCTTCTTTCTTAATTTATCCTTTAATAAATTAGGATTGAAATCTGGCAATTCATTTATTGTAACTTTATCTTTATAAAAAATAAGAGTAACAAAAACATATTTTTTATTTATATAATTACCGAATTGATTAACTATATCTAGCTGCTTAACCTTAATGCATTTAGCACAAGCCAAACTATTGCAATTATATTCCTCTTCGCAATTATGAATTTTTTTCGCTAAATTCTTATGGGTTTTATTTTTTGTTTTATTGTAAACAGACTCCAATATTTTAATACGAACATTATTTTCTTTACCTTCTTTAGTACTTCGTCTATTTATACTTCTCCTACTGGCATAGATTTTCATACATAACTTTCTCCTTCATATATTAGATAAAAGTTTTTATTTCATTGTCCTAGATTCTAACCATTTCTCGACTGAAACTAAGTCATAACCCACTCGTCGCACCCCTATACGGATGCGACGAGGAAATTGCTGAGTTTTTTCAAGAGCGTATATAGAGTTTCTAGATTTCAGCCCCATTAATTTCAAGACTTCATCCATTGTAATTATGATTACTTTATTCTCAATATTCATTTATTTTTCCATCCAGTTGATTTGATGTGAAACAGTATAATCAATTTAAATAAGTCGCGCTTTTTCATATCCTTCACTAAAACGGCTCAAATATGCTATCCTTGAAAAAAAGTGACAATCACTTGTTATCAAGATGTTAAAATTAAGCTCTAGGAGTTTGAAATGAAAAGAAAATCATTTAATATCGCAGAAGGAATACAACGAGAAAAAAAAAGGAAAGCACCTTTATCCCCTGAAGAGAAAAAAGAACGTAACAATCAAATAAAGAAAGATAAGAAAGATAAACTGGAATATGAAGGATTTATCCCCACAGAAATAAATCTTGGACATGATGCTTTTTCTAAATTGGCTGTTATATATCAAACACAACTAGGTATAGAACTGAAAGCTAAAGGTAAAAATATAGACTATATTAGTAAAGTTATTAGTTTTTGTATAACAATGGTTTATGACAAAATGCATGCTAAAAATTTCGATTTACCTAGAATAACACCTGCTAGAAATTATGAATCTCAAAAACTCTATGATTTATTTCAAGTTGCATCATATCGACTATCCGTAGGAGATCATGAGTCTAAAGTTTATAGGTATCTAAGAACAAAGTATAAGCAAATTCCCACAGTAAGAGCTGATGCTGTAAGAAATGACCTTATCCCCACAATTCAAAATAAAAATTTTATTTACGATCTAACTACACCAGAAGAAATAAGTAAGCTTATAGATAAAATTAATAAAGCGAATACGAAAACTAAGTGACTTCAACAAAATAAACAGATTCACTATACAACCGCCGTACCTTGTTACCTCTAAGTCCATAGCTGGTGCGGCTCACTTTCTCTTGCTGGTGGCTATCAAAGAAATAGAGATAGTCACTGTCCATTCGCTCCACCAGCGACCAATGCCACTGATCACCCAGAAGAATAAGCCGACGTGACGTTGTATGAGCACCTAAGAACGCCTGACAAGCAGACAGTATTTTTTGTGTAGTAAGTCCATCTTTGTAACGAAATGGCGTGGTGACGCGTAGAGGGGCTTGTGATGGGTATTTTGAGGTTAGGCGCTTAATCAAGTAATCCATTTCAGGAATATCAATGCCTTGGGTTAAACACTTGTACAGTGACCAGTATTCGCTGTATTCACGCAAAAGATAATAAAATAACGGGCGGGGCTTAATGCGGTCTCCGTAAAACCATGTACTCATATTCACCAGACTGTAAATTCCACAGAGGCAATCTAAATCCCCTTGCTTGGACGGTATCAACATCAACTCAAACCTTCTATTGATTGTACTGTACTTAATGGAATCACCAGCGCTGGTATTATTTTTACTTAATTAGTGGGTTTCCCACTGAATACTGACTTCATAACATTTCATTTTGTGGTATTGAATAAAATTGCGTTGCCACAGTTCAAACAGTGCTCCGCCCTCTTCTTCATCAATATCCCCCATCATAAAATGATAAACATAACCCTGCGACCAACAAATATCGAGTTCCTTTTCAAGCTCAGGATAATAGCTCCCCATGAATGAAAAATCAGTCACATAATCAAACAGCCATTGCTCATGCTGCCGTAACAAGCGTATTTCGACAGGATGGAAACCGCCTGTTTCAGCACTATACAATGGGTCTCGAAAATTCATTGTGACCGCCCGAACAGTGGTTAAATCAATCGCTGAGTTAATCACTGAATTATCCAGTTCATGTAATAACAATTGGCTAAATACTTGTGCGATAGGCAAGCGTAGCCCTGACTGATAAATAGTCATATAAAGTTGCCTTTAAATAAAAAAGTGGGAATAAGCTGTTAAGCACAACCCAATCATATTTTGGGTATAGTGCCATGCTAATATTTTACCATAATCACTAGCAAAGTAAAGTGATTTATTGTTTTAAATCAGATGGTTATGGAATTTAGCCATCATTGCTATTTTGATATGCCTACCGTGATTTTTATTTATGGCGGGGGAATATTGACGTGGAAAGTGAATGAAAGAATAGAAACGTCAAAGGGAAAAATGCCAACCTAATAATAGGCTGGCATAGCGATTAACCGTTGAGTAACGTAACTACAAAACTTTTTTTATCATCCGTGAGCTGCACGGAATAAATTACCGTGACAGAACCCGCTTTTCCTGTTGCTTCGGCAGCACAGAGATAAACGCCTCGTTGTGTATTTTGACGTTGCGTTCGCACATTCACAAGCTGCTCATACATCGCCCAACCGACATGTTGATTGACCACTTGTAACGCTAATGCTTTTGCACCATCACTGTTACAATTAACGGTGCTCTCATTACATCCTGTTAAACCAACCATTGCCGCTAATATGCTTAATTTCATCCACTGGTTCAGTTTCATTTTCACATTGTCACCTTACAGCAGAAAATTCACGGTTATTCCTGCTAATATATCGAGTGCAATCACAACCAACGCCACGTAATACCAAGCACGACGATTCTGTATTTTCACGATAAAGTAAAAACAGCAAACATCCCAAATGAGAATCAATGCTTCCACTTTATTCAATGTCACCTTTTTAGTAATAAAAAATTCAACGATATTTAAGAATAAAATCGGTAAAAACCAAAATAGCCAAAAGGTTTTTACTAATCCAAAACCACCGTTGAGCAAACGCTGTTTAAATAAAGCCGGATCATTTAATCCTTTCGCTTCGTTTTCTTCTCGAATTTTTTGCAATTTATTTTTGATAGACATAACTGTTCCTTCAATTAAATGAATTAAGGTTTTTTTCCATGGTGTTGACGCTAGAATGGGGGCAATACCTTACCGATAGGCAAGGGTAAATATTTAGGCTATTTCAATTACCGTCCATGATTATTAGAGGGTGGCTTGTTGATGTAACGACTCGGCCATATTGTTTCAGGAGCCGTGCCAATCACATCCGCAATGATCTGTTCAGCTCTTGGGTACGCTCGCTCTAGCGCATTATTTAACGTCCGAGAAGAAAGACCATGCTCACGAGATAATTGCGCTAGTGTGACCCCTTTTTTATGCAAAGCCGCCACAATATCTGCACGGTGCCAATCCGCAGCGCTTCCTTTTCGGGGCTTTTTTTGAGATGCTACAGGGTTAGACATAGTAATAACTCCACTGTTTAATTCCTCGTCTATTAAAAACCAATTAAAGGGAATTATCAATAGATATCTTTATGATTTTAACATCTTTCTAGTGCGGTTATTTTATCCTTTTGATATATATGAGATTTATAAAAATCATGACTGATAAAAAACAACTAACTGAAATGGATAATGCGCCCAAGCTCTGGTTTACCAGTGGGGAGCTAGCAGCTATAGGAAAAGAAAAAACTGACGATCCAACACGTTATCCTGAATATAAAGATATGGATATCCCGACGACAGCGAAAGGCGTTAGAGTACGTCTAGAGTCAATCACAGCACTTCATCCCCACTTTCGCAAGAAGAACCCTAATAAACGTGGCGACCTCTATCACATTGATGCCTTTAAAGTCATCCTAAACACCGATGAAAAAGAGATCATCAAGCAAAACACGCTATCCTCAGAGAGTGCGGATCTTAACCTTTTACTTGAAATCTATAAATCACTGTCAGCAGAGAAAAGAAGAGCGTTATTAAAAAATGCGCTCACAATGAAACAGGAAGAATTAAGTTAGTATCTTTTAATATCTTTTGTTATTTTAATAACTGTATTTTCGTCACTGACTCAGAGGCACTATGCAGTTATCTCACCACAACACGTTAGACAGCAGCTATGACCCATTGACAGCTAAATCCATTGATTATGTCATTCTCATTAGCAGAGCGTCACCGAGACGTTTACAACACCATTTTCGGATAGGTTTTCATCGTGCTGAACGGATCATTCATCAACTTGAGTATCTCGGTGTTATCACGCCTTTGAATCAATACGATTACCGTGAAGTGCTGGGATACCCAACTCACTACGGCTCTTTTGATGCATCGGGCTTTGCTGCACCTATTGAGACAGCACAAACACCGTTATTCACTGATTCACCACTAGATACGCAATCCCTAGAATACCGTTGCTTGATTCAGGCTATCGTCTGGCAACGTATTGTCGTTTGGGTTGAAGAAATCGAGATTGAAGGCGGTACAGCCAATATCTTGAAATCTGTTTCTCCATTTGAATACCTGATAGACACCCACAGCGATGACATTTATCAGGATACTCTTCGCAACAATGCCAGTTCTTATCGCTTTCTTGCCACCCTGCGCCCTGAAACCCCATTGGATGTACTACGGCAACATGGGCGCATTAGCTATCAGCCCTGTTGGAAGCTACCTCGAATAGCACAAAAAGAATGGCAAGGTTTATGGGTGCCAAATGAAGCAGGATGGGAAAGCCTAAGTGAAGAAAATATTCCTCAGCCAAGAGGGATTGGTGAGTGGCCTGACTTACCTCATAAAAGCATGAAACCCTTGGTGTACGGGCTGCAAGAGGACGGAGGGGATTATTTGCGGTACTTGATTTATTGGAAAAACCAACTTTAGCCTCACATTATTCAAAATTGTGCTAATAGTTTAACTGTTAGCACAATTAAATCTGACAGTCTGGTTTGAGCGAAATGCGGTCATTGTCAGAGCGTTTGTACCGAGAACAAGGTATTAATACCAAAAACCTGCTGGGCAAAAAAACCAGCAGCAAAGGATAAATATCATGATGACCGTGGCAAAGACTGGATAAAGGTGTTGATATAAAATTTTATTGGCCCATAGTTGAGCACGTATATCTGTTTTCTAGGTCATAAGTCAGATTTGTACCAGAAACGGACATTTCCAATATCAGCATTAGCAGGATTACAGGCTTCTCTCGATACTGCTAATCAGTTCTGAAACCACTTTATTGAGCGGAACTGGATTTTCATCCTCCTAAATACCGTTGGAGTACAGCACATCCCACTGCCCCCGAACTTAAGCATAAATCCTTTACCTATTAGTCGCTGTCTAAGATTTATGATAACGTCGCTCTGTCGCATCGTAGTATATAACCACCAAAGTATGTTTCAATACATATTCAACTTATGAAAATACTGAATATTGTCTTATCGACTTCTTTGTCATAGCTATCATAAATTTTAATTTCCATATGATGCAAACCGTGATAACTGGTACTTTCAGAAATATCGGCATGCCACTGGCCTTCGTAAAAATTCATGATTCTATCTTTTTTCTCTTCCTGTAACGCAGAATTTCTTTCAGCTTCAGGGCCAGTGTTTCTCTTAATAGCTTTGACAGTATACGACTGCCCTTGAGGAGCACTGAATGTTACATGGAAGTTTAGCGACATTCCTTTATCGAGGCTTTCTGAACACGGGCAATAAAATTTTTTTTCAACGTTGTTTAAGGTTGCAGTCAGTACTACTGATATACTTCTGCTTTCTATTCCATACGGCAGAAACTTAAAATATGCCGCGCTGTCAAAAACATACTGAGGATAGTTTATCTGTGCTCCTCTGACTCTATAGTTAGGCTTTACATACCGGTAATAGCGTTTGAATTCTGTACCATCTTCATTCTTCACCAATTTACATTTGGTGAACAAATACTCAGTCCCTAAACCAAGCAGCGACTTAAGATTTTCACCAATCATGATCGTATCAGTATCTGCCGCTTGCTGAAGTTTAGCTGCAACGTCGACGTGATATGAAGTCGCCGTTACTTCAAATGCACCTGAAACACCGTAGTTTCCCCACACTATCTCATCATCTTTAGCATAATCAATTCCCACTCTGACGCCTATACGCTCTTCCGAGCCCTGATCGCCCAGCTCTGGCCTGATAACCTGCTCCATGAATTCAAGTATGTATACAGCAGCATTAATAGCATCAATCGCACTGTCTATTTTTTTACCTTCTATGGACTTAGCTTCACTACGAAAAAACGCCATCACAGCATCGCCCATAATACGATGAACATGACCATCAAAAGCTTGAATTATTTCAATAACATATCTTATAATTGTGTTCTTTATATTGAACACTATATCAGGAGGATACGTTTTTCCAAGTTTGGTAGATCCAGCTATATCAAAAAACATCGTCACGGCATAGCCGTTACGTAGCTCATCATTTGATCTAAGATCGTCAAAGTCTGGATGGCAGCCGATAGCTTCATTGACTTCAGTTTTTTTAAAAAAAACTTTTCTTAATTCAGCTTTTACATCCCGGAATATAGTTGGCATGTCATCTTCAGCGTAGCTTTCAAGGCCAAGGCCTACTTTCGAAAAAGCATCTATACTATCATTGTGCATCCCTTTCTTAATACTTTCAGAAATCGCTTTCTGTTGCGAATCCGCATACACATTTGATTTTCTTCGGCTATCCATTTTCATGCCACTGCTGACATCGATTCGGGCTTTACCGAAAAGTTCTTTAAATTGATTGCTCATTATATTTCCTTATACAAAGAAGATAATTAATGTGTTAATTATTAATGGTATTGCGGAGAAAAGAATTAAGAATATGGAGAGACGATGTAGCTGATATTTTTTGAACAGACCTTGAGAGAGGTTGTACTGTAGAGAAATCATGGTACTGGTTATTTCATTGACAGACAATGTTCTTATTTCTTGTTCAAACTCTTTCTCCGAATTAAACTGTTTCACTGTATCAATAAACGAGTAAAAATTTCGCTTCGAGCTCGTTTTAATATAGGGAATAATGGTTTGACCAACGAAAAAGTATCCAGATAAAAGTAAGATTACGGAAACTAGCGTTAGGATCTTGAAGACAACAGCAAGTTCATGACAGCCTTTTGAATCTAGGTAAGATAATGCACTTCCGGCATTAGTGCCTATTGCGGCCAGTATGGCTGTAATAAATGTAATGATTATAGTGGATTTAGTATTGGCATAGTTATGAAAACCATCTGTGCGGGTAATCATCTTCTGGATCAGATCATTATCAAATTTATCTTTTTCATCTAAAGGCATGCTCTCTTCCTTTTAGCATCAAGGCATCTACCCGGTTATTTGACATAAGTCTGGTCATACCCCGAGCTTTTCTTATACATGGTATACATGGTACAGCTTTTGCGGCTTTTTATCTGCATTTTATCTAAAATTACTTTTTGTTTCTATTCATAAATTAGGGTAAAAATTACGAATGAGCATGATGGAATTTATGTTTTACACTTAAATACTGTAAACCGACTATCTTAAGGTGCTCGTTTAGATAAACTACCATTTCAGTAGGTATCCTGCCCTATAATTTGAGCTTGGGAGGAGTGATCTGCTTTAATCAAACAGGACACTTTAATAATGGAATATAATCTAATTATTGAGGTGTTAAATGAAAAAACGAACAAACAGAATTTATACTACTGGGTTTAAGCAAGAAGCGGTCGCATTAGTCACCGAACAAGGTTATAGCGTCCCAAAAGCGGCAGCTTTTTTAGGGTGATCTGCTTTAGTTGCGCAGAACATACATTACGATAAATAAGTAATTTATGATGGGAGCATTTTTGCTCCTTATTCAATAAAAAACAAACTCAATATGAAGGTGATATGAATCTATTAAAACAATTTCAAGTAAATTTAAGCGAACTATTAGGTGCCGTTGCTCAAGGAAGAGCTCTTCATAATATGAGAAATATTGCTGATAGTGGAGCTCCTTTTGAAAATGCATTTATAAAGATGCTTACTAGGCAATTACCCCCTACATATTTAATAAGAAATGGCTACTTTTATAGTCCTGATTCTTGCATAAGTAATGAGATTGACATTATTATTAGTTTAGCTCGAGAGTCATTTAATTTAGAAATGAGTCAACAAAATAAACCAGTTCTTCCTTACACGTCTATTTTAACAACAATACAACTAAAAAACTCATATAGTGATCTTGACGATGCTATAAAACAATCTGATAAATCAATGGAATGTTGGAAAAATATGGCATCTAGCTCTATGAATCCCCGCATTTCAAAACCCATATCTGTTGTAATATGTGGCTGTAAAGAAACAAGTAAAAATACGGACAGAAATTTTATCAATTCAATACTATCTAAAGACTGGCTTCCTGATTATATCTTATTGTTAGAGTGTGGCGTTATAATAACAAGGCAATCTACCCTATTTCCAGATGGCGTTAGTTTTCATGAATCACTAACTTCAGGAAAACATAATGGGTTTACAGTATCCTGTACTGATAAAACTGAAAAACCAGCCTTAGCACTTCTTTGGTTATATTACGCCATTACAGCAAGATTAACTGAATTTGATTCCCCTGAAATGGAAAGCCTTTCTTCGCTATTAAATGAGCTAGCAAATATATTGAATAGTTTAGATAATAATCTTTCATATCAATTAAGTTCAATAAAACAAAATACCAGACGTCATTCATTATTTTCAGATGAGATTAATCGTACATATCCATTAATTTCAATTTAATTGTACGTAGTTAACTCTCATTATTATCAGTAATCATCTGGTTTATCAAAAAATAAAGAGCATATCCTATACTCTTTATTTTAAATAATCACAAATATCAACAGTGTTCAAAAAAACCAAGAGACTTAATATCAGACTTTATCTTTTTCATGTCATGATTTATAAACAATTCGTGATCAATAGCTAACACTATCCTTTTTTTAGACCGAGTAAGAGCAACGTAAACTTTTTTCCATTCTTTATTAAAAATTTCAGTTGACTTCAAATCAGTTTGAATTAAATATTTTAACAAATTAGGTGTCAATATAATTACACAAGTATCTGCATCAAGGCCTTTTATAGAATCAATACTTTTAACTTTAAATTGTGCATCATTCTCACTATATGATCGACAAAAATCATATAATTGAGCAAAGTGAGTTTTCTGTAACTGAATTGAGTGCCTAGAGATAAGCATGTTTATGGCTTTTTTATCTCCATATTTTTGTATATCATTTATAAAATCACTAAAAGCTGCCTTTACAACTAATATTTTATCTTTCTTATGATTAGAATCACGAATCATATCCTCAACATCTCTAGGAAATGAATATTTTGGCTTGGTAGACGTGGAATACTTATCTACTTTTTTATCAATACATACTATTTGATTAGTACTTATATATTGTTCAAGTAATATATAATACCGCTCATCTGTTGATTCTAAATACATCAACTCACCAATAACGTCCGATAGAGATTCTTGCTGTTGTTTTTCATAACAAAATCGATTCGAAATATTCAATATTTCTCGTGGAACTCTTCTTGTTAAATTATTAATATCATGCATATATACATATTTTTCTAACGATATTCGTTTAACAAATAAATCGAGCTCTTGAGGATATTTTATCGCTTGCTTAGGGTCTCCTATCATATAAACATCTATTCCATTACTACCTAATACCTCAAAAAAACGCAGAGCATCACCATCTAAATCTTGAATCTCATCAATAAATATTTTGTCAAAGCAGTTTGTTAAAATATTTAAAAGCCGTCTAACTCTAGATTTTTTTACTTTGGTATTATGTTTACTTATAGTCTCATCAACAATTTGCTTAGATATATTATAGACTTTTTCTGCATGGATAATATTTCTTTCTTTCAATCGCTTTATTTGCCAATTTTTTAATTTAATGTCTGCAGGCAACAGCATAATAGATGCATCATTGTATACATCTCCAAGCGTGAACGATGAAAATGGATACACTATTTCATTTAATAAAAAACTATGTACTGTCTGTATACAAAGATTTGACGGGATAAAACCATATTGCTTGATTATTTCCTGCTCTATTTTTGATGTTGCTGAATTTGTGTATGTTAGTGCAAATATTTTTTTATGGTTATTACATGCTTTAGAATGAGCAATCACTGATTTTGCTAATCCAAATGTTTTGCCTGCACCCGCCCCAGCAATTTGAATTTCAATCATAGTACGGCCTCAATTACCTCAGCTATATGGGCTGGTAATTTTATATCTAACGGTTCCTCTTTTGCTAACATTGCATCACATATATCCAACATTCTCGCAGCTTTGCCACTAATCATATAATCAGATACTTCCGTTATATTACCAGTCATACCAAACAGAGTATTTAGCAGTTCCAAGTTACCATCTGTTTCTACTAAATCAATTTCAAGCGTATAATTCTTTGTTGTCCTAACCGTAACGTTTGCATTACTCAAATCATAAGCATCATGTTTTTCTTTAGCTGTATCTGAATTGTCATAATCACGAATAACGCCAATTTTCTTATTCATATTATCTTTGTTTAAAGCTAGCCATATATCTAGAAAATTAGTATATCCGCGTTGACCTATCGCAATAACTTCGACATCATTGAGTACGTTGGCTTCTTTCGACAAAAATGTGCTAATTAGCATCTCCTCTGTCGTACCTTCTACCAAAATAACCTTGTTTGCAAATAACAGTTC
>NZ_JAMPSW010000105.1:0-1267 GCF_028484855.1 Providencia sp. PROV033
CCCCATTATAATCCAGCTAATTCATTTAAAGTATCAGGCCTTTTTTCTACCATTTTGAGCAGCAAGACAGCTTGTTTATTAGGTTTTGCAAGCCCTTGCTCCCAATTCTGCAATGTCGTAACTCCTGTATGTAAATACTGAGCAAAGACTGCTTGAGATAATTTTAATTTCTCTCGTATCGCTTTTACTTCGGTAGGTGTCATAGACAAAGGTTTCATGTTGATACGATGAGTCTTTAACGTTTTCTTTCCTTCGTTAAACTCACTCCACGCTACCATTCCTTCTTGGAGCTCAGAAAAAATATCACGTTTAGTCATCATTACTCCTTTTTTTAATCATATCTAACATCTTACTTAATTGCTCTCGCTGGCTTGTTGTTAGATCATCTGCAATGTTTTTACCGTAAATAGTGAATAACAAAAATTGTGATTTTTCTAAATGCCAATAATAAATTATTCGAGTACCACCACGTTTTCCTTTATTTCTTTTTGAGTCAAAAAATCGAACTTTCCGTAAACCACCTGTGTGTTGAATAACATCACCACATAATGGATTTTTTAATAGCATAATTTGAAAGCTTCGAAACTCATCATCTGTTAGATAACTTTCCCTATGCCGCTCAAAAGCAGGTAATTCTACAAACAACGCTTTCATACTTGTACCTAGATTTGTAGTTATCCCCATAATATACCCATTATGGGGATAGTCAATATTTGTGTTGCACTTTATGCTAATTTACTTATAGCCTTAGGGTGTACTTCCTCGCTATACGCCGTTTTCCGTGGATTTTGTCTAATCGGATAACCTAAATGCGATACTGATTAGGCGATAATTTAAAAGCGATAGCTACTGGCTCTGAGTCAATCCGTTACGGGTGGTGGTGGTCAAATAATACGCTAAACGTACAATAATTTCCGATCTCCAAACTGCCCCCTACATTATCGGATCTAACATTCATATTCTACCGTGATAGCAACAACGTATAGTGTGGTAAATTTTCATCGAACTGGCCGCAAAGATGGTGTTGTTTGATGACCTCGCTAAATTGTTCTTTATCACCCAGCACCCAAAAATTCACCGAGTTAACCTGTTTTCCCTCATCACTAAACCCTGCGGTTAAGGCAGATTGCGTGACATAGAAGGTGGGGGTTCCGGTTAGCATCGGTTTTTTCGTGATCAGTTTTTGCCAACGGTCATCACTGAGTACCACACTATCCCACCCTAAATCTTTGAGCAGCTCAGTCGCGTAGGTTAAGCGAAATAAATC
>NZ_JAMPSW010000106.1:0-9745 GCF_028484855.1 Providencia sp. PROV033
GATGAAACCGTTTTTGTTTCAGGGCCGTTTGTAACCAGCGAAGCAGAAAAAGATTCTCTGATTGTGCGTTTCGAGCCGCTTTTCCATCCCATTGGGCCAGTTTCAGCGCGACTAAAGCCGCAAAGGCTAATTTACCCAGCCAACGATTCTTTTCTTCAACGATAATCGGGGAATTGGGTGTCTTTGTCATGCGATTCGTGATTGTTGTTTAGCCAGTTTTTGAATACGTTTCAACGTATCGGCGACATCCAACTCGGTGACAGTGCCATTCGGTTGACCGTCTTTATCATAACGTGCCGCGCCAGGCATAATCGTGGTGCGGTATTTCACACTGTGGCTAATGGCCGCAAGGCTGCGTTTCAGCTTTTTAGTTGAAATCGGCAATTCACGCACCTTTTTATCGGCAAATAAGGTTTCACGTATGCCAACCGCCATCGGTCGAAGTTGTCCATTGGGAAAAAGGTGTGGCCAATATTCTGAGAGGTTCGCGATAGCCTCCTCTAACGGGAGATGTTGTTTCGGTTGCGTCGGTGGAATAACTTTTTTCTCTAACAGGGGGACAAATGTGTCCTTTTTTTTCGCAGGTGGCGGTGTCACCTTTTTAGGAGATGTGGTTGGCGTTGTTTTGGTGGGTTTATTCTGTTTACGCTGCGTATTGATAACCACCTGTTTACGGCGACGTTGAATAACCGGTTCAGTACTTTCTGACTCTTTTTCTATCGTCGGACGTTTTAACGTCAGTGTTTTGCGTTCCATTTCAACCTCACACCAAAATCGCGTTTATCATCAATGCATTACTAGCAGATTATCATGAAATTTCACCAAAATCACCCAGCCCGAAGGGCTGTAGACGGCAAATAGTGTGACAGAGAACAGATTAAGGTGAGGGCCGTCGAGACCCGCGTTAGCGGTTACGCACTGTTTAATGCCCCAATCCGCCCCTCGTCCTGGTTGAGCCAATTAAAATTAACACCGTTATTTTGTTTATTTGACCCTTAGGAAAACGCAGTGAGACGGGCGAGAGGCGTAGCCTCGATGAACGGCTGTAGCTGCGCGTTAAGGTGGCCATAGGCCAGCTTTACGGGGGCAATGGCACTATGCTGACACCATTATCTGAGCGACAGCCATTTATGGCTTGTAAGCGAAGACTTTATTGGGTTTATCTCTTTAGAGTGTGCGGCTTGAAAAAGCAGAGCCGCAACTCCTTTTATTTAAAAGGACGTTTAGTTCAGAATCTAAAAACGAATTTAACTATAAAATACCAAACTAATTCGAAGTTAATTGCAGAGAATAAACGCATTCGAAGTTAATAGGGTGAATATCACACTAAAATAGTCGAGCTGTCATCGTCGAGATGAATGCAGAGATTGAATCAACGAATTTTCTGTTCAAAAAACACGCTATCCAGATTTAGGGCGAACAAAACCACCGCCAGTCAAGGCGGTAAATTTAAGGGGATGAATTAAGAGTCGGGCAAGTGTTCCAAGTAATGCAAGTAGATAGCCTGTCCTTGAATATTCGGGTACAAGGCTTTCATTTTGCGCTCAAAGGCCATGACTGCCGCAATAGGCTGCGTCACCTTCCAGGCTTCAAAACGACGCCATGCCGCATGTTCAGCGCTTTCAGGTGCTTCCAAACTTTTGGCTAAGGCTTTCTTTTCTTTCAGGGCCTTGGCTAAATGTTTCTTCTCTTGTTTAAGCGCTTCATCCTTCCCAACCACGAGGGTTTTGAGCTTATTGAGCAGGTTGCGAAGTTTATGCTTAGTGTCGAGTGACGCCACGTTCGCGCGGGCAAGCCGCAAAACATGTTGGGCGTAGCGTTTTTGGTAGCTCTCTTTTAATCCCTGTTTTTCCATCCAGCGGCTAAAGCTGGAGACCACTTCGCGCAGTTCCGATGCAGAAAACCCGAGTCCATGGAAAAACTCCGGACGAATCCAAATGCGCATGGCTTTGTATTGTTTGGCCTCGATATCAAAATCGCGGTCAATCACAATGAGGTTAGCGTGTTCCCAGTCGCGCAGCGCATGCAATATCGGATCGTAACTTTTACGGCCACTGTCATAGCGATACAGTTGACCGCACAATTCCGCCAACTTCTCCACCGAACACATTACTTCAAAGAGCGCGTCACTTTCGGGGTTATAATCGGCATAGGCAATCATGGCCATCGCTAACGCGTCAAAGGTTTCCCGACGCTCTGAACGCACGGATATCCGCTGCTTTCGACTATAACGCAGTTGGTAAATATGGGGGTTGCGGTTCCAATCGTGACGCTTTAACGCGGCAGCAAAGCGACGCACAGGCACTAATTTCGGTAATTGACCTGAAAATTTTGGCGCATAATGCCGATGAATTTTACCGATGGAACAAGGAATTGGAGGAATTGAGATCCCATTAGTCATGTCTCTCCGCACTTATGTTGTACGGAAGGAGTTGAATTTTTTTGCGCATAATTCTATACTCCCCGCTAGGAGTTCAACATTACCCCTAGCGGAATTGCTCTGATGACCCCTGATAATCTTTCCTCGCACCGCCAAGTATGAAGAAGATGTCAGGGGTTTTCTATTTGGGTTCACAGCACATTTCGTGTGTTACATCCCATTTCTTGCCACCTTTCGGCGTGGCGACCACAAAATTCACATCAATTGTCGGCTAATTTAGCACTCTATGCGCATCCAAGCAACGTCTTCACGATAAAGACGCGATTTATTCACAAAATTTGTGATAAAACTTGATGTTCGACGCGAGAGAAAACTAAAAGAAACTGGCGGAAATCGCCGACAATGCGGATTAAAACAGAAAGAACAGGACCTTAATCACCAAACTCACGGTCACGGGATTTTTCCATCACCATTTCACGTTCTTGCTGACGCAAGGCTTCCCGTTGTTGTTGCTGATGTTCACGCTCAAACTGAACAGCCTTTTCAATGACTCGCTCTTTCGCCTCCATGAAGTCATGTTCCCCTTTCAGCAAGCTATCACGCTCTTGCGCCATCACCTGCCGCAGTTCATCCTCGCTCAGTTCTGGCACTTTAGGCTCGCTGCTCGCTTGCTGACGCAGGGCAGCTTCAGCCTCTTTTAAGGCTTTATCAATCGCCTGCTCCTCTGGGGTTTGCTGGGATTTCGGGTCACTGTCTGCTTTATCGGTTTGCGCGGCATTCGGGTTCGCATAGGCGTTATTCACTTCCCCTTGCGTGATTTTTTCAATCATGGCCGTGTGTAAACGTTCATCGGGATGGAGCTGCACCACCACACCCTGTTCGGGTTGCTGTGCCATCGCCTCAAAGGCTGAATCCAAACTGTTTACAATCATGGTTTGTCCGTTTTGACTAGGTTTGACGACAATAAATTGCGCCTGTTCGCTCCCCAGTAAACGCCCTTCAGCTCGAAGTCCTTGCAATTTATCACCGTCAAGTTCAATCGCTTGTAACACCGTACCTTGAGCTTTACCGTGGACATCGTAAGCCGGCCACGCGACATGCGGTTCGGGATGCTTGGTGGACGGGTAAACAAACTTCCCTTCATGGGTGTCATCCAATCCCATTTGACGGCTTAATGCTCGTCCTATTGCCGTCTCATTGAGCGGCTGCGCCCGCTCAAACAGTTGATTACCGACGTTAGCCGCGTAGTCTTGTTCGGTCAGCAAAACATCGTGGGCGGTCTTCCGGTTCCCCGGATTTTTAATTGCGCTCGTCCATTTAGCCAAGTCATCACTGTAGGTTTGCACATGCGCTTTCGTACGGGATAGAGCTACGTATGCATCGCGTAAGGTCGCCAGAAAGCGTCGTCCTCCTGTCACGCCGCCAAGGACGATGACAAACTGACTGCTGGCCCCTTGCGCTTTATGCGCCGTACCGGCATAGCCGTAATCCACGTGTTGGTCAGTCAATGCCCTATTCGGGTCAAGCTCGCGTGACTCATCGCCCTTGGTAATCGTGATTTTTCCATTTTCGCTGACTTCACTGACCGTCCAGTCACTGTTCATCACGCGTCCGCGCTCTTTGTCGGTACGGGTAAAGCTAATTTTCTCGCCAACCGCGATATGACGGCTTTCTTGGCGGTAAATACCGATATCCCGTAAGCTACTTTCAAAAGCCGAGAGTAAATGCCCTTTACCGTCTTCATCAACCAGGGTAACAACTCCCTCACTCACTCCCGTCTCTGTCACCGCAATTCGATAGTACTGCTCTTGAATGAGAGCAATCTTACCGACATGTGCCGCCATCCCAACCGTTGAGAGCAAGGCTTCGGTGCGCGTACTTTCACGCACCAGTATCGGGATAGTGTTTCCGCCTTTCAATTGCCCCTGATCGAGTAAGATTTGATGAATGCCGCCGTTAAGCGCATCTTTATCACGGTTAGTTTGCACCACAATGAGTGTCTCTTTTTGCGCCTCTACAGTTCGCCCGCGATAATCGTCGAGAATATGATTAAGAACCCTATCCCCCGAGTGTACGACTGACTGTTCAGGTAATTCTGCATCGGCACGGCGCGGAACCACATCAGACGTCACGCTATTCATCGTGTCGATAGCCGTTTGAATATTGCCTGCTATAATGGCTTCAATGGCCGGACGAAGTTCGGGTCTTTGCCGAACAATTTCTTTCATAATGGCGGTATCAAGGGCTGACCGTTCTTGCGCAAGCGCAAAGGGCGTACCACTGTCCACCGATAATAACTGGGCCGTATCCCCACTGAGTACGCCTCGCCCCCCGCCATGCGCGATGATTTGTAAAACTTCACTTAAATTTCGGTTGCCGACCATAGAGCTTTCATCGACTAAAAATAGCGTATTTTTAAAATCGAGCGTTTCGCCTTGTTGTTGGCGTTGATTCGCATCCATCAAAAAGGCATGCAAGGTTTGCGATTTCACACCGACATCGGCCATTTCCCCAACGGCACGGTGCGTGGGCGCAAGGCCTATCACTTCCGGTCGCTGCGCTGCTGGGAGGGTATCCAACGCCTTGAGAACGGCAGTGAATTGCGTGGTTTTCCCTACCCCAGCGTAGCCTTGGATACCGACAAATTGGTCACGACTGCCTAAAATCAGCTCAGTTGCCGCTTTTTGTCCCGAGGTTAATCCGTCCAGCTGCGCCTCGGGCACAGACGCCATCAACGGCGTTTGTGTACCTTTACCCGCTAAAATAGTTGTGAGGATTTGTTTTTCCATTTCCCACGTACTGGCGACCACATAATGTTGTTGGGCTGCCCCCTTGCCACTGCTCACGGGGATGATGGCTTTTTGGGAAACTAAGCGGTCAAAAGCGTTTCCCACCAATTGACTGTCAAGCGAAGGGTGTAACGGTAACGCTTTGGCAATCGCATCGATGCGCGAGAAAAAAACCTGACTCTCTTGCGCTAACTCCATGCCTTGTTGCAAGGCTTTTTCAGGCTTAGACAATAACGCTTCCGTGGCTTTATCGGCGGCTTGCTCAATCGCTTTCGCATCCTGCCCCTCAACTCCCGCTAACTGTCGTGCTTGCTGATAGACAGGCGAACGCGATAAGCGACGCTCGGTTTCCATCTTATCCAGTGGCGTATACACCGTAATATGCTCACCACTGCGCGCAGCCGTATTGAGTAAAGTTGGCTGTGTATCCCGTGCAGATGCGGCCAATAACACCGTGCCTGTATCGTTAGCCTGTTGCCCTGGGGCAGTAACATAACCATAGTCGGCTTTGACACCGTCCCGCACATCAATACGGTGCGTTTTGCCGTTGAAATTAACCATGATGGCGTTTGGCATAAACCCAGATACCGTGACAGCGTCACGTGCAGAGAGTTTATTTTGCTTCGCCAGTATCGTTAACTGCTCGCCTTGCTTGATGTCCATCGTTTGGCGTTGATAGGCACTCCATTGGCCATCAAATTGCTGTGGCTTCATCACCTGTTTTTGCCCTTGGTCATCGAGCAACGTGACCGAACGGGTTTCAGGCGTTACACGGTCAATGGTGTAACGTTCAACCTCTTTCTTATCCGCATTCCAACGCTCCATCACCATGCCTTCACGGTAACTGTCGATTTGCTTGCGGGAATGGCTGTCGAGCCACACGGGCTTGAGCTGTGTCACCGTCACCGTTTTTTCACTGAGCATGCCGCGCTCGGTGAGGGTTTGGCGAATGGTATCGGTAACGATTTTTTGCTCCCGAACGCCACTGACCTGCGCGACCACGGGTTTCATGTCGCTGTGCAGCTGTGCATAATCCGCCGCCAGTGCCGCATAACGATGATTTTTATCGGGAATGTGCTCCGTTTTCACCGTCAAGACAGCGGAAGACTCACCTTGAAAACGCGGAACCCCTGCATCTTGTAAGGTGGCCAACACGTTGCCCGTGCCTTTGCGGCCACCACTGTCCATCATCAACACTTGCACATTGGCAGATTGAGCGCTTTCAAGTAGAGATAAGGCGGATTTCAGTGACAGTTTTTCCGCATTGGCAACCACCAAGGTACTGTTGGGTTTAAGCGGTTGACCATCACCCAAGGTCATTTTCGGCACAGAAGCAAAGCGATTATCTGTGGTAAACACTTTCGCACTTGTTGTATCGAGCGTCATCACGGCAACATCACGTCCTTGCGATTGCGCCATCGTGACGCCGTCTAATACCCCGTCTCGTTGTGCTTTACCGAGTCCTTGACTCGCGACAATCGCAATACTGGGTAAGGTATCGGCCACTTTTTCCATCACGGGAGTGAGGGTTTCTGTCCGTGCCTGAAAACTGACCGTGCGGTTATGTTGCTTCATGTCGGTGGCGATTTGTTGCAGCTTCAGCTCGTCCATCAAATGAATGGACGAGGTAAATAGCCCTTTTTTCTCATCGAGTGGAATAAGTTGACGCTGTTCAATCGCCACATCAATCGCTTCACGCACCTGCGCTATCATGCCCGCACGGGCTTCCAATCCCCCAAGCGTTTTAGCCAATACTTGGCTGTACGTCATACTGAGCTGCTTATCACTGAGTAACGCGATGGCATCGGTGACGGCGCGTGTGATATCGGGCTGAACCTCCCGAGACATTGAACCGGCTTCCCCTTTGACCATGCGCTGTTCGGCAGCGGCATAAAACGTTTTACGTTCTTCAGGGCCAAAGCCATTTTTATCCAAGCGATCAAACCAGTCGGTCAACAACTCGCTTTTTTCAGGGGTTGTTTTGGCTTGACGAGTATCGAGCGCCGCCACATCCCGAGATTTCAGTGAGGCTTCATGCCCCACCGCATCCATGATTTGAGCATGGCGCTGAGAAAAAGGCACAACCGGCACACCCACAATTTCCCATAACCCATTTTTTCCCGTTTCATGGGTTTGCATACCAAAGCCTTCCACGCGCTCACGTAAAGCATGGCGGTAGATTTGCCCTAATGACACTTGTAATGCATAAACGGCTTCACTGAAGCCGCTTTTTTGTTGTGTATCACTGGATAACGTGCGCCATTCGCCATTGTGCTCAGTCATGTTCATCACTAGGGCATGCGTATGGACTAAGGGGTCGTGCTCGCGGGAGGTATCGTGGTTAAATGCCGCAATCACCAGATTTTTGGTCATTTCCAACGACGTTTTGCCCTCAACCATTACCCGTGTTGAGGCTAGACTCTCCACTTCCTTTAGGGCGACCTCGACGGCATGGTTATGAGCCTCAATCATGCGCTTGTCGCCCAGAACGAGTCCTAATACAGAGACACTTTTAGGTGCCGAAAACGTTAAGTCTTGCCCTTCGCGGTGGACGTTTTTACCGTTTTCCCTGCGCTCAAGACTTTGGCCATTGGGTAAACGTCCCTCGAGGATCTCCCCCAGTTGGTCTTTGGTGACTTCCCCCTCTAACCCGAGCGATTTCGCCCCTTCGCCCATCCAACGGGCTTCAAGGTTGCCAAGGAAATAATAATTGTCTTCATGGGTATAATAATTGGCCGCATTATTGGCAATCGGTGCAACAGTCAGCATTACCACATCTCCGGTTCATCATGAGTATCATTACGGTTAGTCTGTTTCGTATGAGAAACATTGGGATGATTTAAAATTTCCTTTTCTTCCTGTCTCATGCGCGTATAGCTGTCATACAGGTCTTGGGGGTTTTCTTCTGATTCGACGACGGCACCTAAAACCTCACCCGTTTCAGTATTCACAGTGAGTCCCTCCATCACCACCTCTCGACCACTCGTGGTATTTAGATTGCTCAATGGATCGGTTTGTGTCTCGCTGGAATCCACTTTTGGCGATGATGTGTCTGAGACTGAAGGTGTGGCGGGTGAAAGCTCTTCAGGCATCCTGTCGTTCGCCACCGCACTTTCTACCGTCGTGGTAGCACTCACCTCGGTGGGGATGTCAACGGGTTTGCCGCTAATGAGACCATCAATAAAACGTCCCACATTGGCGGGTAAAGTGTCGTGCTTCAGTCGCAACTCAATTTCCGTTTCAATTTCTTGGTCTAAACTGTCATTGATGTTACGCGGAGTAAATTCAGCGGCGACTGGCTTAATTTTTTCATAACTCATGGCTTGCCTGACAACGGGGTATTGACCGGGTAATGTCAAATAACACGTCAGATCGGGTAAAGACTGAACATCGGAGTAGTTAACTAAGTCACTGTCTTCTTGTTGTTTACTGAACGAGACCCCATCCCGCACCGTCTCTTTGCCATAGCTGTATTGCTCATTGAATCGCCTGATCCGCTCTTGCCCGAGTTGATCTCGTACCCATTTCGCGACACTTTCATCCGGTGAACGAAAGAAAAAACGGGTATTGAGCAAATCCATCATGGCATCGGCATAATCCCGACCGTAGGTGTAGTCCAACTGCGGCTTATTCTGAAAACCCAACGTAAAACACCCACCAAACTTACGGGCCTCTGACAACACTTGCGGTAATTCAGGGAGTTTATGCAGTGAGGCTAATTCATCGTAGATAAACCAAACACGACGCTCCGGATTTTCCCCCATTTCCAGTAAACAGTTGGCCGCTTGCGCTAACCACATGGAAATCAGCGGTTTTAAGGATTCGTGTTGACGGGCATTACTGGTGATCCACAGCCATCCGTGACGTTCTTTTTTCTCATTGACACTTTTCATCCACTCACGGATAGCAAACGGTTCTTTACCATTACGTTCAATCCCTTGAAGGTAGCGCAGGGCTTTGACGTAGTTCGTCAACACACCTCGGATAGAAATGGCGGTTTTCTCGACCTTCTCTTCCATCAAGTTACTGGCTTCCGTGCCTGCCACATACGCACGTAACGTTTTCAAATCAATGGCTAATAACGTTCGTAATAATTTGTTATAACTGCGATTCGAATCCCCCCCTAACTTAGCGGCGACGGCGGTAAAAATGGTTCGCGCAGACCCAGTCCAGAAGGGATCTTCGGAGGTGCTTTGAGGGATGAGTGTATTCGCCATACTGTCAAAATCGGGTGTCGTTAAGCATTCACGCCACAGATCCCAATTTTCACAGCGGTCATCCAGGGGATTGAGCAATTTGTCGATATTTTCGTTGTAGTGCTTTTTGACCAACGAACAGCCTTTATCAAACACAATCACCATGTCACCGCGTTTACGCAGTTGAATTAACAGCTTATTAATGGCATTGGATTTTCCTGAACCGGGTGTGCCGTGCATTAAGATATTTTGCACTTCACTGTTCAGTTTCAGTGGTAATCCATCAAACGTGATCGGCGAGGCTTCGCGTCGGGCATGCAGCATATTTCGGACCGCTTTAACATCGTCGGTCAGGGTTCGTCCGCCGATAACATCATTAT
>NZ_JAMPSW010000107.1:0-10852 GCF_028484855.1 Providencia sp. PROV033
GGCGGATGAAAAAAATAATCAACAAGATTGAAATATTAATTATATTATTGTTTTCTATGAATTCATTTTCTGAGAAAAATTATGGGCATCAGCAATATGAACAGATAATTGAAGTTTTAACTGAAATAAATAACACAAGAAATAAAGCGCCCACAATAATCCCAGTTAAAATAAATAAAACTGTCGACGACCTTGGTTTTATTCTTTATGATTTAGTTAACCGGCAAAAATTCCAGCAAATCGATAGAATATTACCTGACTATCTGAATGATGAAAATCATGATAAAGGTATGTTGGATTATATTTCAGCAGAAAGAGCTTATTTTAATGGTGATTATCCATTAGCACTAAAATTTTATTTGAAAATAGTCAATGGTAACCCTGACTCAGTCTTTTCTGAAATGAAATTGGCTCATGTCTATATAAAAAACAGTTATCATCGTGAAGCATTAAGTTTATATAAAAAGATAAAAGATAAATATCGAGTCAATTTACCGGAAGACCGAATCAAGCAGATAGACAAAGAAATCACAGCATTAGAAAAACGTGGTCATTGGCAGGGAAATTTCAATGCGGATTTAAAGTATGACACAAACTATACTGAGGCTCATGGTAACAAGGAACAGCAATGTGGCGCGATCTGGTGTATGCAAGGCAGTGAAATTAAATCTGGTTTAGTGTACGGGTTTTCAGGAAATGCCAATAAAATCCTTTGGCAATATCGAGGTCACTCGCTGTTAGCCAGTATGGGTGGAAATGTATGGGAATACCCACATCGCTCAGTAAAAAGGCGCTTTTCGAGTTACTCATCAATAAGCTATCAGTATCTTTATGGGAATAAAAAGATCACGTTTTCACCTATTGCAGATATCAATTGGCGGGGGCATTTGTTTGATCATTACAGTGTAGGTGCAAGCATTACTGGGGTATATTTTCCCAGTAATAAGCTTTATTTGCTATCTAACCTGGCATATAAAAATCAAACTTTCTTTGGTAAACGAACATCACGTTCAGGCTATGATATTAATTACAGTATGACCGCTATTTATTCGATTAACCCACAATGGAGTGTATTCTCAAATATATATGGCGGTAAAAATATTGAAAAATATAAAAGTGATAGCTACCAAGTGTCAGGGTTAACAGTGGGCTCAATTAATGCCGTTGGCTCGAATAAGTTAGTCAATAAACTAACAAGCAGCAATTATGATTTTTTTGATTTCGATAGTGCACTTAATACAAAACGTAGTGATGATTCGTGGGAATTAAATAGCCAAATAACATTATTAGAACATACGTTTCTATCATTAACACCAACGTTCTATGTTAATTACAAATTCAATGATAGCAGTGCAAGAATAAGCTATTCCTATAATAAAAGCGAAGTGGGTTTAAATTTAAGTAAAACATTTTAGTTTGCATTGAGATTTAATATGAAAGTAACAACAGTGGTGGCAATGCAAATTGCCACAGGGTTAACAATGGGTGTCATTTCACTTTCGTCTTATGCCAGCTCAAGGGAACAGGTGGGCAATATACAGGTAAAAGACCAAATCGACACGATTAAGCAACGTGACCAAAAAGGTGCGGATGACCAATATGATAGAGATGAATCCAATATTTATATCAGTAAAGAAGCAGCCGAACGTTATAAAGGTACTAACCCTGCCGATATTTTAAATCATGGCGTTGGGGTTTATAGCGGAGATGCGCGTAATAGTGGGGCATTAGACCCAAATGTTCGCGGCATTCAAGGGCAAGGGCGCGTACCCGTCACGGTAGATGGTACAGAGCAAGCCATTACGGTGTGGCGCGGCTACAACGGAGCCAATAATCGTAATTATGTTGACCCTAATATGATCAGTAGCATCACAGTGATAAAAAGCCCGATGTTAGATCGTGATATTCGTACTTCTATTGGTGGTGGCGTTGCGGTTAAAACCCTCAGTATTGATGATATCGTCCCATCAGATGAACATTTTGCTGTCGATCTTAAATTGGAAACACGCACTAATTCGACAAAGCCTCGAATTAACCAGTTGCATCTTGGAAGCGATTACCGCGATGACCCAGAGCTGATGGAGAGTGCAGCCAATTATAATGATAGTCTGTCGTTAGTGAAGTTCCGAGACCCTAAGACAGTGGTAGAGCCAGATCAACCAGGAAGTTCTAATTTCTTTAATTTAAAAGACAGTGCGATGCGAGTGGCTCTGGGGTTACGGCAAGATAAATTTAACTTGCTATTTGCTTATAGTCATCGAAACCAAGGTAACTACTTTGCAGGGCGTCATGGTGCAAACTATTTCCGCAAGCCTATTGTCACTCGAGACAAGAGATATTCTAGTAAAACATTAGACCCTAATGTCCCCTTTGTTGCCAATGTCTACTTACCGACCAAAGAAGTAGGGAATACCTCCAGTAATATCGAAACTTTCCTTCAAAAAATGAATTTGCAGCTCTCTGAATCACAGAGTGTCTCCCTCGGCTATGTACATACTAAAAGCCATTATGGGGAGATTATGCCCTCGCAAATTCGTTTTCATGACTTGGCAGGGGAAATTCCCCAATGGCCGTTGGCAAATCTTAGCTTAGGCTCTTTCTATGTTAACTATGGATTTAAACCCAGTGAACAACCGTTTATTGATTTTCAGTTAAGTTATTGGCTAACAAAAATGGATTTAAACTCCAATACGGCGGGTGACTTGCCTAGGCAAGCGATGGAGTATGACTGGTATGTAAATGGTAATCGTAGAAATCCACATGTTAATGGGAAATTAGTGGATGGAATAAAACTGAGTCAACTCAATGATAGACAAGGGATTTCCTTATCTAATAAGACCCAATTACTGCCTAGCTTTGATGTGACTTTTATTGGTAACTTTACGAATGAGAAAATTCACAGTCATGATGATATTTATGACCCTAATGCGGAAATACCTAAATACAGTACATTTCGAGCGATACCTCGTGAAGGAAAGCGCCAAGAGTACAGTGGAGCAATTAGATTGGATTGGCGACCAACGGATTGGCTACATGTCAATGCAGGTATTCAGTATCAAAATTATTGGTCGCGAGATTTATTAAGAGAACGCCGATTAAAAGTAAAAGATGAGCGCTTTGCTGTGCATCAAATTGAGACAGCCATGAACTTTGAATACTCTCGACCGTTAACGGAAGAGGAAGCGCGTAAAGTGAGAGAATATGTGGATAGTCAAGGGCGTACTTTTGATGGTTACAATAAGATAGGTCTCTGGCCGGACAGTAGCATTGGTACATCTAAAATTGAATGGTTTGTCGCAGAAGCGTTATCACTCCCTAAGTATTCCCTAAAAAAAGCCGAACACTATTATACAATCCAAGAAGAGCATGAAGGATTTCGTATTACCGGATTCGACTATATCAAATGGCGAGTGGATGAAGATGGCAAACTCACTGCGGAGAATAACCCATTCTATAATGGGGAAATTGACCTATCAGAAGAAGTGATTGACCCGATTAGCCAGAAAAAAGTCAAAGCAATTATTGCTTATCGTGCTCCAAATAAAGAATGGGATTATATTTCAGTCGACGAGAACCAAAAGTATAAAAACCCAGGTAAACGTATTAATTCCGCGTGGAGTCCATCAATAGGGGGATCTGTCTACCTCTCCGATAATGACCGAGTGTTTGCGCGTTACGCCGAAACCGTTAGAATGCCCAGTATTTTTGAAGATACCATCGGTTTTTCTGGCGGAGGTAAAGTCACTATAGTGCATCGCCCCTTTAAGCCAGAACGCAGCCATACTTTTGAAATCGGTTATGTACGTAATTTGCAAAGTTGGTTAAAAGCAGAAAATGCCGCCGATTTTAGAATCAACTATTACCATAATATTATCGATAATGCGTTTGACCGTGATGGTAATTTGGTTTTTGCGCAAATGGATCAGCACAGAACCGCCGGATTAGAAGTGTTAGCTCGCTATGATAATGGGCGTTTCTTTGGCGATTTAGGGGTAGATTTCCGGCTGAAAAATGAAGTCTGTGATGATGCTTCGATGGCTCGTTTAGACCCGTTGAACAAGTATAAAGGGTCAAGTTGTACTGAAGGCGGTTTCCCGCATGGTTACCTCCGAACCCAGTTACAACCTAAATACAGCATCCATACTAATCTCGGTATGCGCTTCTTTAATGAAAGTTTGGAAGTTGGCGGGCGTGTTCGGTATCACGCCAAGACAGAAAATAAAGATGAAGCACAGATGGCGAGCAAGTTTGGTCCTTCTTATTCACCGTTAAACAATAATCCGATGAGTTGGAATGCGGTATTTGTCACGGATGCTTATGTTACCTACCAAGTGAATAAAAACCTGTTAGTGGAGTTATTAGCTTCTAACGTATTAAACGAATATTACATTGACCCATTGACGCGTAGCATGATGCCTGCGCCGGGGAGATCCCTTCGTTTAAGTGTGACCAGTCACTTCTAAGGCTCAGCCCCCAGCAAAGCATATTTGCTGGGGGCTGATTAGGAATATCGCCATGAATTATTTTCGAATTTATTATGGATTACCGCTTTCTGGCTTATTACACGGCACCATTATTTATTTCTGTTTTTTTGCATTCAATTCATTGTCATTCAAAATGACTGCGCCGTTGATTTCTCCAGTGGTGACCGTCGCGTTAACCCAGTTTTTAGTTGAGCAACAAGTGAGTATCCCCCAAGAAAGCCAATCGGTAACTGGCGGTGAACTCAATGCCATTGAGGAGTTTGAGCACGCGAATATCAAGGTCAGCAAGCAGCGTAGCCATCAAGATAATGCCTCAAATACCGTCGCTGATAAAACACCAAAAGAGGTGAAATCTGAAAAACGTAATCTTGTAAAAAATAAGGCTAAACCGGAAGAAAAAACCAAGAAAGACAGTTCTCGGGATGATTTGCAAACCCAAAAAGCAAAAGAAGGCGAAAACACAGCAAATTCTTTAGCAGCAGGGCAGCAAGGTGATCTATCACATTTTTCTGATGGTGAAAATAACACTAATGCCAAACAGCGCTATCTAGACCAGATCAAACGGGAAATTGATAGCCATAAACAGTACCCGCGACGAGCACGAAAAATGCGTATGCAAGGGGATATTCAAGTTCAGTTTGATGTCACAGAGAAAGGTGAATTGGTCAATACGAAAGTGCTGGATTCAGAAATGAGCCCATTTTTTGAACAGGCGATATTAGATGCAATTAAGCGTTGCAAACCTTTGGGTAAACCACCAGAGGATATGAACAGGCAGTTGAAATTAGAGATTAATTTTAAATTAGATTAGAGAAATGAGGTAAAAATCAAGCCGCTATAGTGGTATAGCGGCATTGTACAATATTACTGTTCTGCTGGTTTTGTCTCTTTAACATCTTTACCTTCCTCTGCTTCAGGAAGAGTGACGTTTAATTCGAGAACAGAAATATCATCATCTTTTTGTTCAAATTGTACGGATAACATTTCTGGGTCAACTTGAACATACTTGCAAATAACTTGCAAAATATCTCGCTTCATATCAGCAAGATAAGCTGGCTCACTATCACCGCGGCGACGTTCAGCAACGATGATCTGCAGTCGCTCTTTTGCGATATTTGCTGTCGTCTTTTTTCTCGACAGAAAGAAATCCAATAAAGCCATTATTTATCCCCCAAATAGACGCTTTAAGAAGCCTTTTTTCTCTTCTTCAATGAAACGCATAGGGCGATCTTCACCTAAAATACGTTCTACACAGTCGCTATATGCTTGTCCTGCTTCAGAGTCAGAGTCCAGAATGACAGGTTCACCTTGGTTTGATGAACGTAAAACAGACTGATCTTCTGGGATCACACCCACTAATGGAATGCACAGAATTTCCAAAACGTCTTCCATACTCAGCATATCACCACGAGTCACCCGACCTGGGTTATAGCGAGTTAACAATAAACGCTCTTTAATTGGGTCTTGACCTTGTTCTGCGCGGCGTGATTTAGAGGATAAAATCCCTAAAATACGGTCTGAGTCACGAACAGAAGAGACTTCTGGGTTAGTTGTGATAATGGCTTCATCAGCAAAATACAACGCCATTAATGCGCCACTCTCAATACCGGCAGGAGAGTCACAGATAATAAAGTCAAACGCCATTTCGTTGCTGAGTTCATCCAGAATTTTTTCAACACCTTCACGAGTCAGCGCATCTTTATCACGAGTTTGTGATGCAGGCAGAATATAAAGGTTTTCAGTGCGTTTATCTTTGATTAACGCCTGATTAAGAGTTGCATCACCTTGGATAACGTTAACGAAGTCATAGACTACTCGACGTTCACACCCCATGATTAGGTCAAGGTTACGCAGACCGATATCGAAATCGATAACTACGGTTTTCTTCCCTTTTTGAGCTAGGCCGGTAGCTATGGCCGCGCTTGAAGTGGTTTTACCAACGCCACCTTTACCAGAAGTAACAACAATTATGCGTGCCATGAATAATTCCTTGTAAATAAGGTCTAATTTAAGTATTCAATATTAAGTTTGTTATCAACTAAACAAAGTTTAGCTGCTTTGGCGAGAAATTCAGTAGGTATCTGATCACTCAGCCAATACTCGCCTGCAATCGACACTAGCTCTGCTTGCAAATGAGTACAATAAATCTGGCTTTCCATATCACCAGAGGCACCAGCAAGGGCACGACCTCTCATAACGCCATAGATATGAATATTACCATCTGCTAATAATTCTGCACCTGCACTAACATTACTTGTGACGATGAGATCACTATTTGGCGCATAAATACGCTGACCTGAACGAACAGGAGTATTGATAATACGGGTTTTGCGATAAGCAGATTCGATAGGAGCAGGTTGCGGGGCAATATCAGATTTCGCAAAAGAGACGTCATCTGTTGAAGGTTCTGGCGCTTTTTTGCTTTTACCTTCAATAAGCACTGGCAAGCCCGCTTCATTGATCTTTTGTCTTAACAGTGGATCAGTACAACCACTGACGCCCACAATTCGAAGACCAGCAGAGACAATCGCTTTGTGAATACTGTACATATCCGCGTGATGCGTTAATTCTGCAACATTAATAACAACTGGGGCATTTTTAAGAAAATCAGGAGCCTGACTTACTTTGTCTTGCAGCGCTTTTTTGATGAGTTTAGGCTCTTCACTGTGTAAGTGAATGACTGAAAGAGTAAAACTGCTGCCTTTAAGTTCTATTGGCGATTGTGGCATCTATCTAGACTCAGCAAATTAAAATTTCCGAAACAATCCTCGGGTGAAGATACTCAGTAAAACAATAGCATGTTATAGTTACTGCATACTTCAAGCAAGCTTACGAACCAAGAAAAAGAGTTAAATATAATGATTTGTGCAATTTATAGAAGCCCGAACCGTGATCAAACTTATTTATATATCGAAAAAAAAGATGATTTTTCACGCGTTCCTGAAGAACTCCTTAAACAGTTTGGCAAACCTCAATTCTCAATGTTAATTTCGTTAGATAAACGTGAAAAGCTGGCTAATGCTGATATTGAGCGAGTTCGCGCTGATCTCCAAGACGTTGGTTATTACTTGCAATTCCCACCTCCGGTCGAAGATTTACTTTCTGAATACCGTGAACTAAACGACTAAGACAATTTAGGAAGATCCTTAAAAAGCCATTATCGTCAGGAGGATAAAAATGAAGCCAACGTTATTATATACATTAGTCGCTGGTCTACTTTTAGCAAGTTGCAGTGCGCCACATACTCAAACTACTGCAACCCATGCGAATGAAACGCGAACTCTGACAACGGCACAAGAGGCTGCGATTGAAAAAGAAATTATCGCATTGGATAAAGCATTTCCGATTGAACAACGAGAACCTTCCCAGTTTCCAGCGTATGTGGAGTTGTTGAAACAACATGCGATTGCTCAAGGTATTAAACAATCTACGATTGATCGTGGTTTCGCTAATATTTACTTCCTAGAACGTGTTGTAAAAGCGGATAAAGGGCAGCCTGAAAAGCGTGCTACAGTGACATTAGCAAGTTATCTAAAAAATGTTTTGCCACAATCTCGCATTAATATGGGTGTGGAAAAATATTATGAAAACCAAGCTGTTCTGAATGCCGTTAGCCAGAAATATGGTGTACCACCTCAATATATTGTTTCTTTATGGGGACTTGAAAGTGGTTTTGGTCGTTCACAGGGTAAAGAAGATGTCATTTCTGCTCTCGCAACACTCTCTTTCGAAGGTCGCCGCGAAGCTCTATTTAGTAAGCAATTATTGGCTGCATTGGAAATCATGGATAAAGGTTATATTCCTGAAGATCAACAGCTGAAAGGCTCATGGGCGGGTGCAATGGGTCAAAGCCAATTTATGCCAACATCTTATCTATCTTATGCAGCGGATGGTGATGGTGATGGCAAAATGGATATCTGGAATAATAAAGCGGATGTTTTTGCTTCTATTGCTAATTATTTATCAACGGAAGGATGGCAATCTGCATTACCATGGGGCTACCAAGTCTCTTTGCCCGCTGATTTTAACCGTCGTTTAGAAGGCGTTAAAACGGAACAAGGTAAAACAGTTCAGGAATGGGAACAGTTAGGCGTTAAACTACCTGCATTTTCCCGGTTATCACCAGAGATAAAAACTTGGGTGGTCATTCCCGATGATCCAGAAGGTCGAACTTTCTTAGTCACCCAAAACTTCCGCACGATTATGCATTGGAATCGTTCATATTATTTCGCATTAAGTGTTTGTATGATGGCGGATGGTATCGCTACAAAAATACAATAACGATAATAGGAGTTACCGATATGTATCAACATCGCGACTGGCAAGGTGCTTTATTAGATTTCCCTGCCAATAAAGTAGTTTGTGTGGGTAGTAACTATGCAAAACATATTAAAGAAATGGGGTCAGCATTACCGGAAGAGCCCGTTTTATTTATTAAACCTGAAACAGCACTGTGTGATGTAAACCAACCGATTGTGATCCCTAAAGATTTAGGTTCTGTCCATCATGAAGTAGAGATGGCTATTTTAATTGGTATGCCGCTAAAAAATGCGGATGAAGACCGAGTTGCCCGTGCAATAGCCGGTTATGCCGTTGCGCTTGATCTAACGCTGAGAGATTTACAAGCGAAATTTAAGAAAGCAGGGCAACCTTGGGAGAAAAGCAAAGCCTTTGATGGTTCTTGCCCGATTTCTGGTTTTATTCCTGTTAGTGGTACAAGTGACTTACAAAATATGTCATTGAGTTTAGAGATCAACGGTGAAGTTCGTCAGTCTGGGTCGACTCGTGATATGATCACGCCAGTTTTACCGCTGATTAGCTATATGTCCCGCTTCTTTACCCTCCGTCCTGGCGACATTATTTTAACAGGAACACCAGACGGTGTTGGTCCGCTGGTTTCTGGGGATATGTTAACGCTAACGATTAATGATAACTCACTGACCACTAGAGTCATTTAAGTATAGGATTTTGCAGTATTATGTCTCAGTTTTTCTGGCAGGTTAAAACCTTAGATGAAATGACCGATGAAGAGTGGGAATCGCTCTGTGATGGATGTGGGCAATGTTGTTTACACAAACTGATAGATGAAGATACCGATGAGATCTATTTCACTAATGTGGCTTGTAACCAATTAAATATTAAAACCTGTCAGTGCAAGCATTATGCAGATCGTTTCAAATATGAAGCAGATTGCATCAAATTGACACGGGACAATTTAGAAACATTTGCTTGGTTACCGAGCACCTGTGCCTATCGTTTGCTTATGGAAGGAAAATCACTTCCTGCATGGCATCCATTGAAAACAGGTTCAAAAGCTGCAATGCATAATGAAGGTATTTCTGTTCGCCACATTGCTGTACGAGAAATTGATGTGGTGGAATGGGAGGATCATATTATGAATCATCCTAATGCTAGATAACATTTTATTGTGCCCCCTCAAAAAGCCCGCTTAGTGCGGGTTTTTTATTAACTAAATGAATAGGGGATAGAAAATACGACAAATATTATATTTACCAGCCAATTAATCGACTTAATCAGCAAATAACGTCTTTGCTATATCAATCAGAATTAATAAGATATGCATGAAATGGATTTTGTTCATTAATGGTTTTAAAAATGTTAAATATTTATTAATATCAAATATTCTAATATTCAACTCATCTAATGCATACACCTGAATTATTTAAACCATATTTCATATCTTGTTGAAATAAAATATTTTTTAAGCCATTTATTTCAAATATCATCTTGCATTTTTGTTATCAATTTAATGAGTTGATGTGATTTAAATAGCACTATTATTAGCGTTATTGTCACGATTGTTCATGAATATACGGAGTAAAATAGTTAGTCTTAAAATAGAATAGCACTTAGCTTTAAATGCTTTTTTGCCCAAAATCGATACATAAGGTAAATCATAAACACAAAATATGTGTTTTTAGGAATATTCCTAATATGTATTTTTCAGGCAATTTTTATAAATTTGGTCGAATTGATTGCCTTATAGAATTCCTTTATATATCAATAAATTATAGATATTTTCCAAATTTTGAGGCAGATCAAGTTTTTGGCAAGAAAATACTACTTATTTAGTATTGTCAGATCAGAAATGATAATTTCCTCTAACATAGATTCACGTCCCGATACTCTTAAATAGACTAAATCATTAAAGCCTAATTATATAATGTAAGCATTATCTTGCGGTTTTTATGATTTTTTATCACAAATCTCTTGTCCTATTCATTAACGTGTTTTCCTAATTGTCACTATAGCGAAATTACAACCTAATAACTTTCGATTTCACGAATTTTTATCCTTACTTATAGCGCAATAAAGTTATAGATAATTCATTCACACCAATAGAGAGT
>NZ_JAMPSW010000108.1:0-10689 GCF_028484855.1 Providencia sp. PROV033
AATTTTGGTATATCTATAGGGCTATCATCAAAGTTATCTGAAAGTAAGCGATCTCTATCTTGTATTGAATTAAATTTAACATTTGCAGTGATATTAAGATCTGGTGATTTAAAAAACCATTGATAATTACATGGGTATTTCTCCGGATCAGTCAAAAACTTCCATTCATAACTTTTTTCTAAATTATTTTTCTCTTCTTTTAGCACTCTTATTTTATTTAAAGATTCCTGATAACTTAATGTTAATTTCTCTTGAGGTGATGGTTCTTGTGGTGATGGTAATGGTGTGTTTACCGTATCTTCTGATACTATATTTTCTCGATTTACATCCCTATCTCTAGATATCTCCAGATTATAATTATCATTCTCTATAATTCTTGTGATAGTTTTCAAATGGTCATATTGCTCATTTATACTATTATTATTAAAAGCATAATCACCATAAAAAAGATCATCATTCGTTACATCAGTAAAATTAAAAGGGACTGGGTTGGCATAAACAGTCATTGAATCTATATAGAGCATAATTAACATCCTTGTTGTTTAAAAACAGCAAAGAAGTTAAATTTAAAATCTTTTATAGTCAACTAAGTGTAAATATCAAAATTATAGCCATTATAATATTTATATAATTAAGAAAATAAGTTAGCACTGCTTTATTAATTAATAATAAAAAGACCAAAACATTTCTGCTTTGGTCTTCAATTCGCTTATTTCTTGCTAAAAAAGAAAATTATTTTTTCTTTTTCGCTTTCGCGTTTGGTAAGTCAGTGATGCTACCTTCGTAGATCTCTGCAGCCATACCAATTGATTCATACAGTGTTGGGTGAGCATGAATAGTTAATGCTAAATCTTCAGCATCACAACCCATTTCGATTGCCAAACCGATTTCGCCCAGTAATTCACCGCCGTTAACACCAACAACTGCACCACCGATGATACGGTTAGATTGCTTGTCGAAAATCAGCTTAGTCATACCTTCAGAACAGTCAGATGCGATTGCACGACCTGATGCAGCCCATGGGAATGTTGCTGTTTCGTAGCTGATGTTTTTCTCTTTCGCTTCTTTCTCAGTTAAACCAACCCATGCAACTTCTGGCTCAGTATAAGCGATTGATGGAATAACTTTAGGATCGAAGTAGTGTTTCAGACCTGAAATAACTTCAGCTGCAACGTGGCCTTCGTGAACACCTTTGTGAGCCAGCATTGGTTGACCTACAATGTCACCGATAGCAAAGATGTGAGGAACGTTAGTACGCATTTGTTTATCAACGTGGATGAAACCACGGTCATCAACTTCAACGCCCGCTTTACCTGCGTCTAAGTTCTTACCGTTAGGCACACGACCGATAGCCACTAACACAGCGTCATAACGTTGTGGTTCAGCTGGTGCTTTTTTGCCTTCCATTGAAACGTAGATACCATCTTCTTTCGCTTCAACAGCAGTCACTTTAGTTTCTAACAGTAAGTTGAATTTCTTGCTGATTTGCTTAGTGAATACTTTAACCACGTCTTTATCCGCAGCTGGGATAACTTGGTCAAACATTTCAACCACATCAATTTGTGAACCCAGTGCATGGTATACAGTACCCATCTCAAGACCGATGATACCGCCACCCATGACCAGCAGACGCTCAGGAACTTCTTGCAGTTCTAATGCATCTGTTGAATCCCAAATACGTGGATCTTCATGAGGAATAAATGGTAACTGAATTGGACGTGAACCCGCAGCAATAATCGCATTATCAAAATTGATAGTGGTGCTGCCGTTTTCGCCTTCAACAACCAGTGTATTCGCGCCAGTAAATTTACCCAGACCGTTAACTACGTTAACTTTACGGCCTTTTGCCATTCCCGCTAAGCCGCCGGTCAGCTGGTTAATCACTTTTTCTTTCCACAGACGAACTTTGGAAATGTCAGTTTTTGGCTCGCCAAATACAATACCGTGCTCAGCTAATGCTTTAGCTTCTTCGATAACTTTAGCAACGTGCAGTAATGCTTTAGAAGGGATACAACCAACGTTTAAACAAACTCCACCAAGAGTTGAGTAACGTTCTACCAAAACAGTTTCTAAACCTAAGTCAGCGCAACGGAATGCCGCAGAATAACCTGCTGGGCCTGCACCAAGCACAACGACTTGGGCTTTAATTTCAGTACTCATCATGACCTCTTTTTGTTTTGTCCAGCGGGGCCGCCGAATAAACGAATTTTCCACTGGTAAAGTACACACCGCAAGCAGTTTACAGAATTGTTAACATCCTGAAAAGGCTGAATACGTGACGTAACTCCCAACCTTTCGTTGCAACAGCGAAAAACTCTGCCCCAGCCTAAATAAAACAGACCGGTCAATTGACCGGTCTTCTTAGTTACATTACCAGACGGCGGATATCGCTCATCAGTTGTCCAACTAAAGTGATGAAGCGCGCACCATCAGCGCCATCAATCACACGGTGGTCAAATGACAAGGACATTGGCAGAATCAGGCGAGGAACAAACTCGCTACCATTCCAAACTGGTTTGATAGAAGAGCGAGACAGCCCCATTATTGCCACTTCAGGTGCATTCACGATTGGTGCGAAGCCAGTCGTACCGATACCACCTAAGCTAGAAATAGTGAAACAACCGCCTTGCATGTCTGCTGCGGTCAGTTTACCTGCACGCGCTTTCTTAGACACTTCGCCAAGCTCACGAGATAACTCCATAATGCCTTTTTTGTTCACGTCTTTGAAAACAGGAACCACTAAGCCATTTGGTGTATCAACCGCGATACCGATATTGATATATTTTTTCAGGAACAGACGCTGTGCATCTTCTGAAATAGAGCTGTTGAAGCGTGGCATTTCTTCCAGAGCACGGGCAACCGCTTTCATCACGAAGACTAATGGAGTGATTTTCACATCCAGTTTTTTCTTCTCAGCTTCTTTGTTCTGTTGCTTACGGAACTCTTCAACTTCAGTGGTATCCACTTCTTCCATCAGAGTTACGTGCGGGATCATGACCCAGTTACGGCTCAGGTTAGCGCCAGAAATTTTCTGGATACGACCCAGCTCAACTTCTTCAACTTCACCAAATTTGCTGTAATCAACTTTCGGCCATGGCAGCATCCCCGGTAAACCACCGCCAGCTGCTGCTGGTGCTTCCGCACGCTTGATTGCATCTTTAACGTAAGCTTGAACGTCTTCACGTAAGATACGACCTTTACGACCCGTACCTTTCACTTTCGCTAAGTTCACACCGAATTCGCGCGCTAAACGACGAATAACCGGTGTTGCGTGAATATACGCATCGTTCTCAACAAATTCATTTTTGCTATCAGCAGTTTTAGCTGGAGCAGAGGCTACTGGCGCAGCTGCTGGAGCTGCAACTGGTGCTGAAGCCGGAGCTGCAGCTGCACCCGCAACTTCGAAAGTCATAATCAGGGAACCAGTTTTGACTTTATCGCCAGTCGCAATCTTGATCTCTTTAACTGTACCTGCGAATGGTGCCGGTACTTCCATTGATGCTTTATCGCCTTCAACGGTGATTAAAGATTGCTCAGCTGTTACGGTGTCGCCAACTTTGACCATGACTTCGGTAACTTCAACTTCATCACCACCGATATCTGGCACGTTAACGTCTTTGATTGCCGCTGCGGCTGGTGCCGCTGCCGGTGCTGCTGGGGCAGAAACCGCTGCTGCAGGCGCTGCGCCCGCAACTTCGAATACCATGATCAGCGAGCCAGTTTTTACTTTATCGCCAGTCGCAATTTTGATCTCTTTGACAGTACCTGCAAATGGCGCAGGGACTTCCATTGAAGCCTTATCACCTTCAACGGTAATCAGAGATTGCTCAGCTGTGATTGCATCACCCACTTTCACCATAATTTCGGTGACTTCAACTTCATCACCACCGATATCTGGCACAGCAACTTCTTTCAGTGCAGAAGCTGCAGGTGCTGTTGGTGCTGCCGCAGGAGCTTCTGGAGCCGCAGCCGGCGCAGATGCACCTTCTGCCGAATCAAAGATCATGATTAATTTACCAGTAGTAACTTTGTCACCAACTGCAATTTTAATCTCTTTAACCACACCCGCTTGTGGAGATGGGACTTCCATAGACGCTTTATCACCCTCAACAGTGATGAGCGATTGCTCAGCTTCTACTTTATCACCAACTTTAACCATCACTTCGGTGACTTCAACTTCATCAGCACCGATATCTGGCACTTGGATTTCAATAGACATTGATTATTACCTCTTATGCCAAACGTGGGTTAACTTTATCTGGGTTGATGTTGTATTTTTTAATCGCTTCTTCAACGACTTTAACATCAATCTCACCACGTTTAGCCAATTCACCTAACGCTGCAACGATGACATACGTTGTGTCCACTTCGAAGTGGTGACGTAGGTTCTCACGGCTGTCAGAACGACCAAAACCATCTGTACCCAGAACACGGTATTCACTTGCTGGAACATAAGTACGGATTTGCTCAGCGAAGAGTTTCATGTAGTCAGTAGAAGCAACTGCTGGAGCATCATTCATTACTTGAGCAACATACGGTACGCGTGGTGTTGCTGATGGATGCAGCATATTCCAACGTTCACAGTCTTGACCATCACGCGCCAATTCAGTGAATGATGTTACGCTATAGACATCAGAACCAATTCCGTACTCAGCGGCCAGAATATCAGCGGCTTCGCGAACATGGCGCATCATAGAACCTGAACCTAATAGCTGCACTTTACCTTTGCTACCTTCAACAGAAGCCAGTTTATAGATACCTTTACGGATACCTTCTTCAACACCTTCCGGCATTGCGTGCATGTGATAGTTTTCGTTCAGAGTCGTGATGTAGTAATACACGTTCTCTTGTTTCTCGCCGTACATACGCTCTAAACCGTTTTGCATGATCACCGCAACTTCATAAGCGTAAGCTGGATCATAAGAAATACAGTTAGGAATCGTCAGAGATTGGATATGGCTATGACCATCTTCGTGCTGTAAGCCTTCACCATTCAATGTTGTACGACCTGAAGTACCACCGATCAAGAAGCCACGAGCTTGTTGGTCACCTGCTGCCCACATTAAGTCACCAATACGTTGGAAACCAAACATAGAATAGTAAATATAGAATGGGATCATTGGCAGGTTATTGGTGCTGTATGATGTTGCAGCCGCTAACCATGAAGAACCGGCACCCAGTTCGTTGATACCCTCTTGCAGAATTTGACCTTTAGAGTCTTCTTTATAGTAAGCAACTTGCTCACGATCTTGCGGAGTATATTGCTGACCTTTCGGACTATAGATACCGATTTGACGGAACAGACCTTCCATACCGAAGGTACGAGCTTCGTCTGCAATGATTGGTACTAAACGCTCTTTGATAGAGTTGTTTTTCAACATGACATTCAATGCACGAACAAATGCGATTGTTGTTGAAATCTCTTTAGATTGTTCTTCCAGTAATTGACTGAAATCTGCCAGTGTAGGAATTTCCAGTTTTTCATCGAATTTAGCACGACGAGCTGGTAAATAGCCACCCAGAGCTTGACGACGCTCATGCAGGTATTTGTATTCTTCTGAATCTTTATCGAAAGTGATAAATGGCAGTTTTTCAATTTGCTCATCAGCAACTGGTACATTGAACTGATCACGGAAGTGGCGAACGCCATCCATGTTCATTTTCTTAACTTGGTGAGCAATGTTTTTACCTTCTGCAGTTTCACCCATACCATAACCTTTGATGGTTTGAGCTAAAATAACAGTTGGTTTGCCTTTAGTTTCTTGCGCTTTTTTGAATGCTGCATACACTTTCTTCGGATCATGACCACCACGGTTCAGGGCCCAAATTTCGTCATCAGTCATATCTTTCACTAATGCAGCCGTTTCAGGATAACGGTTGAAGAAGTGCTCACGCACATATGCACCATCGCGTGATTTAAATGTTTGATAGTCACCGTCAAGGGTTTCGTTCATCAATTGGACCAGCTTACCGGTAGTATCTTTACGCAGTAGCTCATCCCAACGATCGCCCCACATAACTTTAATAACTTGCCAGCCAGCTCCGCTAAAGATGCCTTCTAACTCGTTAACAATTTTGCCGTTACCTGTAACCGGACCATCTAAACGTTGCAAGTTACAGTTAATAACGAAGACTAAGTTATCTAACTTATCGCGTGTTGCGATAGTGATTGCGCCTTTAGATTCTGGCTCATCCATTTCACCATCACCTAAGAAAGCATAAACACGCTGTGCTGACGTATCTTTCAGTCCACGGTTATCCAAATATTTCAGGAATTTAGCCTGATAAATCGCATTTAGTGGTCCCAGACCCATTGAAACGGTCGGGAACTGCCAGAAATCTGGCATCAATTTAGGGTGCGGATAAGAAGACAGACCTTTACCACCAATTTCTTGACGGAAGTTATTCATCTGTTCTTCAGTTAAACGACCTTCTAAGAATGCACGCGCATAGATACCTGGGGAGATATGGCCTTGGAAAAAGACTAAGTCACCACCATCATTGTTGTTATGAGCGCGGAAGAAATGGTTGAAGCAAACTTCATATAAAGTTGCGGAGGACTGGAATGATGCCATGTGGCCACCCAGTTCTAAATCCTTTTTAGATGCACGCAGAACGGTCATTACAGCGTTCCAGCGAATTGCAGAACGGATACGGCGTTCTAAATCCATGTTACCAGGGTATGCAGGTTCATCTTCAACAGCAATAGTGTTGATGTAATCAGAACTACCAGATGCACCAGCGGCAATGTTAACACCGCCTTTACGTGCTTCGCTTAATACCTGCTCGATAATAAACTGTGCACGATCAACACCTTCTTCACGGATGACCGATTCAATCGCCTGTAGCCAGTCGCGAGTTTCAATCGGATCCACGTCATTTTTTAACATATCTGACATGGTGTATTCCTTATCTGTTATCTATTTTATATGGTTATGTGGAGCCTATCTTCCCAGTGCTTTCTTCATACGATTGTCTTCATGACAGTGAAAACAACAGGAAGATAGGCCCTAATGTAGTTGCCGCTTTACTTCTAATTAAGAGTGCTCACAGTAATGCAGACGCAGCAGTCAGGATCCGCATTACTAATTTTTAAATCTGATCTAAGCCAGGATGTTGCTGTAATCGGCGTAGCGAACGTTCTCTGCGAGTTTGTTCACGACCAATATCCAGCAGCAAGTCCTCAATGAAAGCGAGGTGCCGATGTGATGCCTCTCGCGCTTTTTCTGGTTCTCTTGCAACAATAGCGGAGAAAATCTGTTCTCTATGTTCACTTACCGCGTTATACATCTCTTTGCGGGTATACAAGAACTCAAAATTCTGTCGAATATTTTGCTCTAGCATTGGGATCATGCAGCGTAGTAAATGAAGGAGCACTACATTATGCGCTGCTTCCGTTACAATCAGTTGATACTGTAATACCGCATCTGATTCTGCATTAAGATCGCCACTTTCTTGAGCCGATTTAATCAATTCATAGCTTTGACGGATACGCTCAAGATCTTCTTCTGTACCACGTAATGCCGCGTAATAGGCAGCAATGCCTTCTAATGCATGACGAGTTTCTAAAAGATCTAATTGAGATTCTGGGTTACCAGCGAGTAATTCGGTCAATGGGTCACTAAAACTTTGCCACATCTGCTTTTGTACAAATGTGCCACCACCTTGACGACGAGATAGAAGACCTTTTGCTTCTAAGGTTTGAATAGCTTCACGCACTGATGGTCTTGAGACATCAAATTGCTTCGCAAGTTCACGTTCAGGAGGCAGCTTTTCGCCGGGGCGTAAAGTCCCCTCGAATATAAGATGCTCAAGCCGCTGCTCGATTACATCAGATAACTTTGGTTGGCGAATTTTACCGTAAGTCATAATCTGCCATTTTCATAGTGAGTAATTATTGATTATCTAGTACCCAGTGTTAATTGGTCATACCAATTATTTTATGGCTTAATAAAGTAACAAAGTATTCACTATCTGTCCATAAAGACCTTGAGCTAAATCATAAAATCCTGCAAGTTTTAACGATTTTTTTTAAAAAAAGCATTAATTAATAACCAACCCTTGACTAAACAACACACAATATTAACAAAAATAATGATTTTTTATGCCATAAAAACCAAAACTGAAGCGTTACAGCTCACCAATTAGTGAATACTTATATATAAATAGTGAATTTTAAATCAAATTGTGAGTTATATGTTTATTCCTACTTATAAGTACAATTTTATTGGTTAAAAATTTGTTAAATTAATAGCGATTAAGAATGATATTAAATCATTCATTACATAATAACTTACCATCAATGGTAAACATTTATGTCCTAAATATGCAGTGTAATTCGATAAACACAAAAGATATCTAAAAGAATAATTACTATGAGCATAACGATTAATCTAGGGCAAATCATTCAAACGATCGACTGCCCTTATCTCATTCAATACAGTCTATGCCCTTAGCTTTGTGCTTATTCACTTTTGACATTCGTAAAGCGCATTGAAAGATCTAACGCTTGAATGTGTTTCGTTAATGCGCCGACTGAAATAAAATCAATGCCCGTTTCTGCAAATTCTCTGATCGTTTTATCTGTGACATTCCCTGACACTTCTAAGGCAGCTTTGCCATTCGTAATAACCACTGCATCTTTCATCATGTCAGTCGTAAAATTATCAAGCATGATAATGTCTGCGCGGGCTTTGATTGCCTGTAACAGCTCTTCTAAATTTTCAACTTCAACTTCAATAGGAACATCTGGGTGAGCTTGACGAGCAAGAGAAACCGCTTGAGAAACTGATCCCGCAGAAATAATATGGTTTTCTTTGATGAGATAGGCATCTGACAAACCTAGTCGATGGTTATAACCGCCCCCCATGAGTACTGCATATTTTAATGCACTACGTAGACCGGGAATTGTTTTACGGGTATCTAATAATTTAGCCCGTGTACCTTCAAGAAAAGCCACATACTTTGCAGTTACTGTGGATACAGACGATAACGTTTGAATGAAATTCAATGCAGTTCTTTCGCCCGTAAGCAAGATTTGAGAAGGTCCCTGCATTTTGCATAGCACTTGATTAGGCGAAACTTTATCGCCATCCTGTACTTTCCAATCTACTTTAACTTTGTTACCTAGCTGGTAAAAAACCTCTTCTAGCCATTTTTGCCCACAAAAAACACCTTCTTCACGAGTAATAATCTGAGCATGTGCTTGTGTTTCTTTACTTAATAACTGCCCAGTGATATCCCTTTTATAATCAATAATCTGACCAAGATCTTCTTTTAAAGCCACGCTGACCATGAAAGGAATATCAGCGACTAATCTTGCCATGAGCATTTTGCGTCTTTCTTGTTCATCATAACGTCGTGTAGTCATCGTTCACTCCAAAATATGCACCCGCAGAGATCTCAATTATGTTAATCTTTTCTAATTACGGGCACTTACAAAAAAGAAAAGAGCATACTATGGATACTGATATGAAAATACATGATGGATGGCTAAATAATGTGACTCATATCCCTTCTCCACATCAGGATGACCGCCCAGAAGGAGAAACCCCTTCACTTTTGGTTATTCATAATATCAGCTTGCCTCCGGGGCAATTTGGTGGTCCTTATATTAACCAGCTATTTACTGGCACTTTAAACCCTGAAGAACATCCTTTTTTTGAGGAAATTAAACATCTGCGTGTTTCGGCTCACTGCCTTATTCGCCGTGATGGTGAAATTATTCAATATGTCCCCTTTAATAAACGAGCATGGCATGCTGGTCAATCCAACTACCAAGGAAGAGAAAAGTGTAATGACTTTTCTATTGGCATTGAGTTAGAAGGTACTGACTATGAAGCATTCACTGAAGCTCAATACTTAGCGTTAGCCAAGCTAAGCCAATTACTGATAATCGAGTACCCAAAAATTAAACAGAATATTACAGGTCATAGCGATATAGCCCCTACTCGAAAAACCGATCCTGGCCCTCACTTTGATTGGCTATATTATAAAAATTTACTCTAATGTTTATTCATTTTCTGCTCTCTCCTTTTTAGCTAATGTGGATAAAACTCCCCATTAGCTCATTTCTATCTCTGTATCTATTTATATCAGCTCAGCACATTCGTTTTTATTACAAAAATTGCCCTTAATACATTTTTGCGAGAACGCTCGAAATAAAATGAGACAGACCACTATTTGCAGTATCTATTTACAAAGCCACTCGTAATCTGCGTTTTCATCCTGTGTTTTCGCTAAAAATAGTCTCTAAAATGAAATCTCAAACTACCAAGGAGATTTTATTTATGGATCAAAAAGGATTTTCACTCGTTGAAATCATGGTTGTTATCGCAATTATTTCAATACTGAGTGCCGTTGCTATACCTGGCTACCAAAGCTATATGCAAAAAGCAGCTATGACCGACGTTCTACGGACCATATTGCCTTATAAAAACAGTGTCGAACTATGTAATTTTAACCAAGGTATTTTGGCTAAATGTAATTCTGGAAAAGAGGATATTCCGAGCAATATCAAAGGAAAGTATCTGAAACAGATCGATGCGAAAGCCGGCGTTATTACTTTTGTCGGTGATAAGACATTAACGGGCTTGTCAGGGGTTTTGACTCCAATCAATTCAACAGCGAATACCCCATTTTCTTGGGGAGTTAGTTGCCTAGCTGATAATGATGCTGAACTAAAAAAAT
>NZ_JAMPSW010000109.1:0-10593 GCF_028484855.1 Providencia sp. PROV033
ATAGCAAGCCCCGTGATGAAAATCACGGGGTTTTTGTTTTTCAGTAACATGCTATTTCAAAGATCACTTCCTGTACCTGTACCTATTTCTTACCTGCTGCGTCAGATTTTAAATCTTATGAATACTATTTAAAGTTTTGGTAGAGCGTATAACCTGCAACAGCCCCAGCGATATCATAAGCAAAATCATGCAAACTCCAGCCAGTACCCGATGGGCGGCTATCATAGAATTCTTTTGCTGCCCCTAGAGAAATAGAGAATACCATGCCGAATTGAGCTGCTTGTCTATGTTGCATGTTTTGTCTATCGGCATAAGCGTTTCCTGCAGCTGCCATCGCAGCTGAAAAGGCGAAATGTTGTGCTTTATCCTTACCTTTCCAGTTATCATTTGACCAATGAAACCCTGAGCAGCCAGTGATGATTATTAATGAAAAAATTAAAGCTAATGGTTTATATGTGATAGATGACATATCTTGAGCCTCTACAACAACTCGTGAGTTAGAGTTCAATAGATAATAAAAAGCGCCACATGAGTGGCGCTTTAAAGATATAATAATTAAAGTATTCGACTAATTAGGCGGTCGACGCGGATCCGTCGTAATCGGCGGATCAGCTTTTTCACTTTAACCGGGTAAGTTTGAATGCTGTCCAATTCACGGTAGTGATGAACAACTTTAGTATGAGTGCGAATACAATCTAACTCATGTTGGCGTTGTTCTTGGAGTTGCTGTTTCGGATCGTGGATCAAAACAGCATTTTCCAGATCTAATCCCCAAGCTCGTGGATTCAAGTTATTACCTGTAATCAATTGCCACTGATTATCAACCCACATTCCTTTGAGATGGTAGGTATTATCACCATCTTTCCATAAACGAACAGTCAGTTGCCCACTGTCAATGAAGCGTTGTAAGCGGCTGACAAAACGGCGCAAGTTTATTTCATAGAGATAAGGTAATGCACCAATAATCTTAAATGGTTCTTCTGGCGGGATATAAAAATCGTTAGCCGTTTTATCACCAATAATAATTTCAACTTTTTTTCCATCACGCAGTAATTTACTGATAATCCTGACCAAAACGGCAGGTAAATTAAAGTATGGTGTACAGATGGTCAGCTTTTCAGAGGTTGAGCTCATTAAATGTGTGATCGTACGGTTTAACTCATTCTTTTTACCTAGACCAACAAAGGGGATAACAGCGAGCTCATCATTACTAGCATTTCCTACGAATTGGTAGTTTATCCCACGTAATGATAAACGAAATTGTTTGATTAACCCTTTGAATTCCGCAGTTTTTGGTCGATTAGGCGTATTGAGTAGATGAATAGCATCTGATGATAGAAGAGAGTCATCAATGAATTTCTTCATCGTCGCGGTGAGATGGCTATTTTTGATCAGGTGATATCTATCATAGCGATATTTTTCATGACGATGTAAATACACATCGTTGATACTTGCACCGCTATATAGCAATGTATCATCAAATAAGAAGCCTTTTAAATGTAGTACGCCCAATGCCTCCCGTGTATTAACAGGAATCCCAAAAACAGGAATCTCAATATGAGGGTATTGTTGGGAGACTTCATAATACCAATCGGCATTAGTGAGATTAGCTGCTGCACCAATACGCCCTCGTTGAGCTCGGTGCCAATCAACTAAAATTTTAATATCTAGATTAGGATTTGCTTGCTTAGCAGCATATAAAGCATGAAGGATGTCTTTACCCGCATCATCTTTTTCTAAATACAGCGCCGTAATGTAGACTGTATTTTTAGCTTGCGAGATTTGTTCAAGCAGAGCACCACGAAAATCTTCCGTCTTATAGAGCGTTTTAACATCATCAACTGACTGAGACAATTTAGGCATATTTGCCAAGTGTTGTTGATGTTTTGCTTGTTTTAATTTTGACAACATCACAGTGTGAATTTTCTCTTGTTAGTCTAATAGCAAATCGCTTTATACAAATATTTAAGCGAATGATCTGTCGATGATATCATATTTACATCGTTCATTAGGAATAAATTGGTAATTGGTTTGCTTACCATGCAGATTACAGTGTATTCCTAAATTTTATTATAGATGCAGGGTCAGATTCACGACACCATCCTCAAATTGAACATCAATTTGAAACCCTAGTTTTTTTGCCAAGCTGATCATATTGCGATTTTCTGGCATGGTGATTGCGGTCAATTTTTTAATACCATGTGCGCGGGTGTAATTCAGAAGCTTTTGCATCAATTGATAGCCTAGAGTTTGCCCTTTCATATCTGAACGAACTAACACTGCAAATTCTGCTTCTTGATTGTCTGGATCCGCCATCGCACGGGTAACGCCAATAATTTCAGGTTGTGTCTTGCTATTTTTAACGGCGACAAATGCCATTTCTCGGTCATAGTCTATTTGAGTCATATTGGCGAGATCATCATGAGTAAACTCACTGATTTCACTAAAATAGCGGTAATACAGATCTTCTTTGGTGACTTGTTCAATAAAGGATTTCAGTAAAGGCTCATCTTCCGGAAGAATCGGTCTTAGCAAGCAAGTCAGATCATCTTTTAGGTGGATTGTCTCTTCTAATTCATTTGGATATGGGCGAATGGCAAGTCGAGTATTTGGGCTATCAGTTGTAGAGCTTAATGTCATTGAAACATCAAGCAATGTGAATTCATCGCCTGCGGCTAGCAGCGGGTGTATATCCAATCGGCTGATATTAGGGCAATCAATAATTAAATTAGAGACCCGAACCAGTAAGCTAGCTAGCCCTGGAATATCTAATGGTTCTAAAGCACTACGGGCTTTAATTTTATGTCCTTTAATGGCATTGATGACCAAATAACGCGCCAGAGCTAAATTCAGTGGAGGAAGTGCGACGGCAGCTTGGCTCTCTTGCTGCCATTCAATACCACCTTCACCAAGCATGATTAGTAGACCAAATACGGGATCCAATTCTACCGCAATACGGAGCTCTTGAGCACCGGCTCTATTCGCCATACTTTGTACTAATAAGCCTTCAATCCGTGCTTGAGGGAAGTTGGTAGAAACGCGTTCTATGATCGCATCAGCCGCCTCTGCAACTTCTTTGGCATTCCTTAAATAGAGCATAACCCCTTGAACTTCTGATTTGTGCACAATATCAGGGGACCGTAATTTCAATGCAACGGGATAACCAATCTTTTCAGCAATTTCAACAGCTTGTTCACTAGAATGCGCTATCCATGTTGGTAGGCTATTTAATCCATAAGCTTTTAAAATAGGCTGAACTTCATGGGTATCCAAATGTAATTTGTTATTTTCAATTGCCTGCATAATGCATGTATGGGCTTGCTGAGTATTCGCAGTAATCCCGATAGGAAGGGCAGGGGTTTCTTTTAATTGTTTTTGGTTACGACGATATTCCACCATATGCATATAGGCAGTAATAGCACCTTCAGGTGTTCGATAAGTTGGAATACCTGCTTCGCTAAAGCGCCTTCTTGCCTCTTGGGATGTATATTCCCCACACCAATTTGTTAATATCGTTAGCCATTTTCCTCGTGGATGCTGTTTAATTGCTTTAATCACTTTTTCTGCCATAGATTTGCTTTGGGTTATGGCACTGGGTGTGTGGATCAAAAGCAATGCATCATGATCGTGGCTATCGAGCATTTTGTTCAATACGTTAAGGTATCTATCTACCGTGGAATCATCGCCGAGATCAATTGGATTTTGCGTTGATAAATCGAGAGGGAGCAAGGAGCTTAATTCATTTTCTGTTTCTACGCCAAGTTTCGCGAGTTTTCCATTTCTCAGTAGTAGCTCATCAAGTGCCATCGCAGCAGGTGCGGAGCCATTACTCATTATTGATAAACGTTCCCCTCGCAGTGGGGTCATATAGCTTAGAGTTTCGACTGCCGAAAACATTTCATGGGTATCTTGTACTCGCAGTAAACCCGCGCGTTGGATAGCCGCATCATAGGCGGCATCTAAACTTGGTTTTTCACCAAGTAATTCTTGTGCTTTTCGAGTGCGACCGCTTTTGATAACCAAAATTGGTTTATTACGTGATGCACTACGAGAAGAAGATAAAAAGCGCCTTGCATCACTGATATTTTCTAAATACAGCAAAATTGCGCTGGTTTTGCTATCTCGGGCTAGGTAGTCCAGCAGATCATCGATATCAATATCGATGCTATCTCCTAGAGCAATAAAATACGAAAAACCGATATCTCGGTGACGCGCCCAATCCAATACGGTATTTGAAACTGCGGCAGATTGTGAAATAAACGCTAATTTGCCTTTTAAAATAGGAATAGGGGAAAAGCTGGCATTGAGTCCTTGCCATGGGGCAAAGAAGCCTAAACTATTGGGACCTAGCAAGCGAATTTGGTATTGCTGCGCCACTTTTTTCAGTTCGTTAAACTGAATAGAAGGGGATGACAGTATGATCACAACATTACAGCCAGCTTCTCCAAGTTGCCGTAAGCATTCGGTGTTACGAGAATAGTGGGTACAGATGACGGCAAGATCAGGTTTTAATGGCAGTTTATCAATTGACGGGTAAGCGAGGACGCCAAGAATAGAGTTTCTATTCGGATTAACGGGCAGAATAGGACCTTTAAAGCCACTGCTCAGTAAGTTCTTCATCATGACGGAACCTGCTCGGCTAGGATCTTCTGAAGCGCCTACGACAACGATGGATTTTGGCCTAAATAATGACTCTAGTTGACTCACTAACCCCATGCTGGCAAACCTTTTATGTGGTGAGCGTAAATACCGCCCAATTGATCTTGAGTTCGTAAGCAATACTATGCCGTATATTGGGAGAAGCGCCAGTTTATAGAGGGAATTTTATTGAATAATACAAGCACCCTCACGTTTTGTTGTGAAGGTGATTTTCAAAATATAAATTGCTGGAAAGCGCGATGTATAAATAACGTAAAGAATACCTAATAAGCGTTATTTTAAGGGCTGAGATAGGAGCATTTGAGCGGTCGGGTGGTGGGGTTTTCCTTCCAAGTATTTGTGGCGAAACAGATTAAAATGAGCAAATAACTTTTGAGATGCATCGATATCCCCAGCTTGTTCCAATACAGTGGCGGCGACTTCAGCCGTACAGTGTTGCTCTTCCCTTGATGGGATACGTAGGAGGTAATCTGTTCTCGCTTTGGTGTTAATCGATAGCATGGGAATTTGGTCCAAGTAAGGACTTTTTCGAAACATTTTACGGGCTTCCGGCCAAGTTCCGTCTAATAAGATGAACAATGCAGGTTTGTGGGAAAGCGTCGGTTGGTTAACAACAATACGATCATTTTGTGCGTAGCTTTCTGGGAAAATCAGATAAGGTTGTCTAGTCTGATCTTGCAGTATCGCTAATAACTGGCTATCAGGATCTGTTCTGGACCATTGGTAAGCTTGCGTATCAGGAAGCACATCCGCAATCAGTTTTCCTGTATTGCTAGGTTTAAAAACCTCACCATCAAACATAATGAGACAAAATTGGCTTTTTGCTTGCGCAGAAACAGTCTCTTCACATAAACATTGTGGAACAGGTAGTAGGCAAAAATGGCAACGTTTTACTCGACAACCTCTTGCTTTAAAAGGTTTTGTTGAAAGAGCTAAGCGTTGTTGGCGCAGGAGATAGACAGCGTTCTGACTCATGGTTGATAGGGTACTTTTCATTGCAACAAAATAAGGGGCATATTGTACGCAAAACGATTTGCATACGATAGAAGTATATTCAACAACTTTTCGGTGAGATAATAGTGAGGATCGGTAGCGTAGCTTTGCAACTTCATGTAATCTTCGCGCCATAGCTTAGTAGGGGATAGCGATGAACGACACGAATGATTTTAGTGGTAAAAACGGCAAAGTAAAAGTGATGTATGTCCGTAGCGAAGAGCAGGACAATAATAAAGGTAATGATAAGCGCCGCGGCGGTCGTGATGATAAGCGCGATGATAGACGCGGTGACAAACGTTCTGGTGGGCGTAACGATCGTAATGATCGCAACGATCGTTCAGGTCGTTCAAACCGCCCAGAAGGTGGTCGTTCAGAAAGACGTTCCGACAGCGATAGACGTTCCAGCCCACGTGATAGCGCACCTCGCGAGCAGTCACCATGGCGTACTGTATCAAAACCAGGTAGTGATGAATTAGAAAATGACCATGGTGGTATTTCAGGGAAAAGCCAAATTGACCCTGAACAACTGCGTAAACAGCGTCAAGAAGAGACGCGTATTTATGGTGAAAATGCTTGCCAAGCGATGTTTAAAAACCGTCCAGACGGCATTGTTCGTGCGTGGTTCTTACAGTCAGTGACTCCCCGTTTTCGTGATGCATTAAAATGGATGGCGGCAAACCGTAAAGCATACCATGTTGTTGATGAAGAAGAGCTTGCGAAAGCATCTGGTACTGAACACCATGGTGGTGTGTGCTTCATCATTAAAAAACGTGGTGGTATGGCGGCTGAGGTTTACTTAGAAAATGCGGTAGATACCGATTGTGTTTTAGCATTGGAAGATGTGGGTAATCCACATAACCTTGGCGGGATCATGCGTAGTTGTGCTCACTTTGGCGTGAAAGGCGTAATTTTACAAGATGCCGGAATGTTAGAGTCTGGTGCGGCAATTCGTACTGCTGAAGGTGGTGCTGAGCATATTAAAGCGATTGACGCGGATGGCTTCACGACAACATTGGATAAGTTCCGTCAAGCGGGCTATACCATTGTCACCACATCAAGCCATAAAGGTAGTCAGGACATTGCTAAAGTTCAATTACCGAAGAAAATGGTGCTGGTGTTAGGTCAAGAGAGTGATGGATTAAGTGATAGCACTTGGGATCAGGGCGATATGAGTTTGTACATTGGCGGAACAGGTAAAGTTGAAAGCCTGAACGTTTCTGTGGCAACCGGTATTATGCTATCTCAGTGGTGGTCACAAAACAAAGTTAAGTAATCGTGCATTAGCATGAGCTTAAAGAAAAAACCATACACAAAATTGTGTATGGTTTTTTTTCGTTTCAACATGATAGCGAGAATAGGGGTTAGTGAGCGCCGCCTCCACCCTCTTTCGATCCTGCGCCGAATGGTGGTTTCGCAAACCAAACTATGACCATGAGTAGAATAAAGACCCCCGCGGACATCCAAAAAATCTCATTCGCCGAAATAATTAGCCCTTGCTCTGTGATTGAGCGTGCAATATAAGCGGCGCTTTGCTGCTCATTCATGCCTATTTGCGCGAGCTCACTGTACATATGTTGAGCATTAGGATTATATGGATTAACAAATTCCGTTAAGTTTTCATGGTGCATCGCTTCACGTTGTGTCCACAGAGTGGTTGTGATCGAGGTACCAATTGCCCCTGCTAATGTTCGCGTAAAGTTAGATAAGCTAGATGCTGACGCCATTCTTTCAGGTGGTAAGCCTGATAACGTAATGGTTGTTAGTGGCATAAAGAAGCAGGCAATCGCTAAGCCTTGAACAAACTGAGGCCATGCAGCCGCCGCGAATCCCATTCCTGGTTCGAAGGTATAAGCTCGCCAGTAATAACACACTGCATACATAATAAAGCTGAAGGTAACTAAGTAACGCATATCGATACGGTTACCGAAGCGACCAATAATAGGTGTGATTAAAAGAGGCAATAGACCGACCGGTGCCGATGCTAAGCCTGCCCAAGTTGCCGTATAGCCGTATACCTCTTGGAGTAATTGCGGCAATAGAACGATAGTGCCGAAATAGAGCATATATGCCAAACTGAGCGCTAAGCAGCCAATGGTAAAATTGCGTTCTTTGAAGAGTGAAAGGTCGATTACAGGATGTTCATCTGTTAACTCCCAAACAATCAAGAAGGCAATTGCGACAACTGCAATCACTGCCAGAACAATAATCTCTGTTGAATTAAACCAATCAAGCTCTTTCCCTTGGTCGAGCATAATTTGGAGTGCGCCAATACCGACGACCAGTAAGACAAGTCCAACAGTATCAATTGGTTTGATGGATATTTTTGTTTCACGTCCTTTTAAGGTTCGCATGATGGCAAAAATAATGGCGATACTAAATGGCACGTTAATAAAGAAAATCCATCCCCAGTGATAGTTATCACTGATATATCCACCAAGAATAGGTCCACAGATAGGGGCGACAACAATGGTCATTGACCATAATGCAAGCGCCATACTGCGTTTGGCTGGAGGATAGTTGTTTAGCAATAAACTTTGGGAAAGCGGAATCAGAGGACCTGCAACTAAACCTTGTAATACGCGGAATAAGATGAGCATTTCTAAGCTGTTAGAGATCCCACATAACCATGAGGTGAGTGCGAAAAGCCCTGTAGACCATAAAAAGAGTCGAACTTCACCAATACGGCGAGCTAGCCAACCAGTGACAGGGATAGAGATAGCATTCGCGACGCCAAACGACGTAATCACCCATGTGCCTTGTGAGTTAGATGCACCCAGATTACCCGCAATAGTGGGGATAGCGACGTTAGCAATGGTCGAATCCAATACCTGCATGAAAGTTGCCAAAGATAAGGCAATCGTCATCCAAGCCAATTTTGAGCCAGTTAACGGTGCATTTGTCACGTCAGTGTCTCCGTTTACTTATTGCCGGCATTATTCTGAATAATCTCAGCAACAATCTTGTCAGCAGGAGACATATCCACAGCTAAAGCCGTCGTGTGGTAAGCCGGTGCATCACGTAGACCTTTTGATAACACTTTCCCGTCTTTGTTGGCGGTATCCACTTCAACTTCCGTAGAAAGCCCAATACGTAATGGGTATTCATCTAACTGAGCCTCGTCAAGAGCAATACGTACCGGGAGGCGTTGTACTACTTTAATCCAGTTACCGCTGGCATTTTGCGCAGGTAATAATGAAAATGCGCTACCTGTACCCATATCTAATCCAACGACCGTACCGTTGAATACCACATTTTTACCATAGAAATCGGTCGTGACTTTTGCGGGCTGACCAATCCGCATGCTGGAAAGTTGTGTTTCTTTAAAGTTGGCATCAATCCACATACCGCTAGATGGCACGATTGCCATTAATGGGGTATTTGGCGTGATTTGCGAGCCGACTTGTACGCTGCGGCGTGACACGTAGCCATCCACAGGGCTGACAATTTTGGTTCGTTGTAGAGCAAGCCACGCATTTCTCAATTGTGTTGCCGCTTGTTCAACGAGAGGTTGTTTTTCTAGGGCAGTATTGAGCACGATGGCTTGGTTGGCATTATATTGCTCAATTGCCACATCCAAAGCACTTTTAGCGCTGACGACCGCTTCTCTCGCGTGTTGTAGTTCTTCTTTTCCAATCAGATTACTATTTCCTAGAACTTCACGACGTTTTAAATCATTTTGCAAACGGGATAGTTCAGAGCGTTTAACATCAATATTAGCTTGAAATTGTCGACTATTGATTATGTGCTGCAGGGATTGTCTAACACTGTTAGCAAGTTCAGTTTTTGCTTTTTCGAGAGCTAATTCAGCATCTCGAGGGTCGAGTTCCACCAATACCGTTCCGCTTTTAACAAAATCGGTATTGTCGACGTTGACCGTCATGACGCTGCCTGATATTTGAGCTTGGATTTGAACCTGATTTCCGGCTACATAAGCATTATCTGTGGACTCGTAATGGCGTAGGACAATATACCAGTATGCCGTCCACCCGATGCCAATAGCGACAAAAATAAAGGTTAAGAACATGAGAGCATTTCTGCGCTGTCTTTTTTTGTTTAATGGCGGTGTTTGCGTTTCCGGTAGATCCTCGCGGGCGCTCATACTGATGGTTCCCCATATTCAATGGATAAAAATAACGGCTGTTTCCAGCAGTTAGTATTAACTACTGGAAACTAAGACGACAAATGATTTCGTTGCTCGATGGGATGTAGCAATATATCACTGAAAGGATAATGAAATATAAGTGAGTGAAAAGGTTTTTTTCAGTTTAAACCACAGAATGCCTCAAAAACATTAACCATTAATTTATTATGGTTAATATAATCACTCTTTGATACTATCAAGCTTGATGAGTAACTTGCGCATTAATTTATCAAGCTGCTGCTTTTCATCAGTGTCTAATGCCGACCAAATATCGATTAAGGCTTTATGTTGTGGTGGCAATAATCCGCTTAAAAACTCAGAGCCTTTTTCAGTTAAATGCAGGTGTAAGCAACGACGGTCATTATGACTTTCTTTACGTTCAATCCAGCCATTCTTTTCTAATTCATCTGCGATACGCGTAGCGTTAGTACGTGAAGATCCCAATGCTGCACTAAGTTCAGATGGCTGAATGCTATGAGAATCTTTGGTATCAAGGATCATTAACGCCATGAACAGCGTTTCGTTGACTCCTTGAGCTCTTAGCATATTGTTACGTGATTCCAACAGTTTTCCATGCACGTGCATGCACAGGCGCGTTAATAAAATTTCTTGGTAAGGAATGGTATTTTCCAGTGAAACTTGTTGCGCGACACGGGCGTTAAGTAATTCTTCTGTCGGTGTAAATGAACTTTCCATTATTTGGATACCTTATTAGTTTCAGTTGGTAATGTTTCAACTGCAATCAACCATGTGAATGGTATATTAAAAGATAGAATTAGCAATTATACTTAATTAAT
>NZ_JAMPSW010000110.1:0-10324 GCF_028484855.1 Providencia sp. PROV033
GATTTTTAAATTATTTTGATTAATGGAATATAAGGGATTTTCTACAGTAATTATCTTTATTAATAAATGAAGGAATAATTTAGAAATAGTCTACTATTATAAATGTATATTCTTTTTTAGATTGAAAAAACAAAAGTTACCATATTGTTTTAATCTTATTAAAAAAGTAAAAAAGTCCTTATCAATGAAAATAACAGGTAGTTAACAACTGGGTAACTATTATTGGAATAGGGACTCAATCAATTAACAAACTGGAAAAAATTGACATAAATCAATTTATTACCACTAGCTTTATTTGTTCAAATTGCTTAAATTGGTTCTCGATCAAATACTCATTTTTCTATTAAAGGGTATAATTATTGATATAACTTCAGAATTCAAATCTGAATCACGTAAAAGAAGTTTATTGTATGTGAAGATAGGCGTACTATTATTATGGTAGGTTTTTTCTTTTACTTTTGTTAATTATTTGTTGTTTTGAGGCATTTTTTGCTGGTAGTTAAGAGGCTTTTTCATTTAATACTGGAAGCCGGGTTGCCGCAAGTCGGTGTCTTCCTGCTAGGAGCAAGGAGTCAAGATGTTTGATATTGTCGAACTGTCACGATTACAGTTTGCCTTAACTGCGATGTATCACTTCCTATTCGTTCCATTAACGCTTGGTATGGCGTTTTTGCTTGCGATTATGGAGACGGTATATGTGCTGTCTGGTAAACAAATTTATAAAGATATGACTAAGTTCTGGGGTAAGTTATTTGGTATTAACTTCGCCCTAGGTGTTGCGACTGGTTTGACTATGGAGTTCCAATTCGGGACTAACTGGTCATACTACGCCCACTATGTTGGAGATATCTTCGGTGCGCCTCTGGCAATCGAAGGTTTGATGGCATTCTTCTTAGAATCTACCTTTGTTGGTTTATTCTTCTTCGGTTGGGATCGTTTAAGCAAAACTCAGCACCTTGCGGTGACTTGGTTAGTTGCTTTAGGTTCAAACTTCTCTGCACTGTGGATTCTGGTTGCGAACGGTTGGATGCAAAACCCTATCGCTGCTGACTTCAACTACGAAACAATGCGTATGGAAATGGTTAGCTTCTCTGAGCTAGTCCTGAACCCTGTTGCGCAAGTTAAATTCGTTCATACAGTTGCTGCTGGCTATTGTACTGGTGCTATGTTCGTTCTGGGTATCAGCGCTTACTATATGCTTAAAGGTCGTGACTTGGCATTTGCTAAGCGTTCTTTTGCAATTGCTGCAAGCTTTGGTATGGCTTCTGTTCTGTCTGTTATCGTTCTTGGTGATGAATCAGGCTACGAAATGGGCGACGTACAGAAAACGAAGCTGGCCGCAGTTGAAGCAGAGTGGGAAACCCATGCGCCTCCAGCTGCATTTAACCTAATTGCATTCCCAAGTAATGAGAAACAAGAGAACACGTTCTCTATCTCTATTCCATGGGCGATGGGTATCATTGCAACACGTTCGATCGACACTCCAGTGTTAGGTCTGAAAGATCTGATGAAGCAACACGAAGTCCGTATCCGTAACGGTATGGTTTCGTATGGTCAATTACAACAGCTGTTAGCTGGTGATAAGAGTCCAGAATTACGTGCTGCATTCGAAGCAAGTAAAAAAGACCTCGGTTATGGTCTTCTGCTAAAACAATACACACCAAATGTTGTTGATGCGACAGAAGAACAGATTCAGAAAGCGGTTAAAGACAGCATTCCTAATGTTGCGCCTCTGTTCTGGGCATTCCGTATCATGGTTGCAGTTGGCTTTGCGTTACTGTTAATCATCGGTTGGTCATTCCTGTCAGTCGTTCGTAACCGTATTGGTAAAAACAAACTGCTGCTTCGTCTGGCGCTGTTTGGTATTCCATTACCGTGGATTGCAATTGAATCAGGCTGGTTTGTGGCTGAGTATGGTCGTCAACCGTGGGCAATTGGTGAAGTGTTACCGGTTTCGGTTGCACACTCTAACTTAACCCCACAAGACTTGATCTTCTCTATGGCTCTGATCTGTGGTCTGTACACACTGTTCTTGATTGCCGAAATGTTCTTAATGTTCAAATTCGCTCGTAAAGGGCCTAGCAGCCTGAAAACCGGTCGTTATCATTTTGAACAGAAAAACAGTTCAGCACACGACGTTCAGTAAACAGGAGTCCACTTATGTTTGATTATGAAGTTCTTCGATTTGTGTGGTGGATCCTTATCGGCGTACTGCTGATCGGGTTTGCCGTCACGGATGGCTTTGACATGGGCGTAGGCTTCTTATTACCTATCTTAGGTAAAACGGATACTGAACGCCGAGTTATGATTAATGCTGTTGCACCGCACTGGGATGGTAACCAAGTTTGGTTAATCACTGCGGGTGGTGCAATGTTCGCTGCATGGCCACAAGTTTATGCTGCTGCATTCTCTGGTTTCTATGTTGCTATGATTTTGGTATTAGCTGCATTGTTCTTCCGTCCGGTTGGTTTCGACTACCGTTCTAAACTGGAGAACCCGAAATGGCGTAGCATGTGGGATTGGGGTCTGTTCATTGGTGGTTTCGTTCCACCATTAGTAATCGGTGTTGCGTTTGGTAACCTGTTACTGGGTGTCCCTCTGCAAATTGATAACCAACAGTATCTGACTTACACAGGTAATCTGTTTGGTCTGCTGAACCCATATGGTTTGTTAGCGGGTGTTGTCGGTTTGATGATGATTGTTACCCAAGGTGCAACTTATCTGCAAATGCGTACAACGGGTGAACTGCACTTACGTGTTCGTAAAGCAACGTATATCTGTGCATTCCTCACTCTAGCTGCTTTTGCTGGCGCTGGTGTATGGTTAGTGATGGGTATTGATGGTTATGTAGTGACTTCAACTATTGATACATTAAGCCCGTCTAACCCACTGAACAAAACTGTCGAAGTTGTTTCAGGTGCATGGTTAACTAACTTTAACACGTATCCAATCCTGTGGGCTCTTCCTGCTCTGGGTGTTGGGTTACCACTGTTAACGATGATTGCAACAAAAGCGGATAAAAATGGTTGGGCATTCTTGTTCTCATCATTGACTATCGCATGTATCATTCTGACATGTGGGGTTGCGATGTTCCCATTCATCATGCCATCAAGCATTATGCCAAATGCAAGCTTGACCATGTGGGATGCAACATCTAGCCTGTTCACTCTGCAAGTTATGACTGTTGTTGCTATCATTTTTGTTCCAATCGTTCTGGCTTACACCATCTGGTGTTACTACAAAATGTTTGGTCGTTTGGACAAAAATTTCATCGAAAGCAACAAGCATTCACTGTATTAAGGAGCATAACATATGTGGTATTTCGCCTGGATCCTCGGCACTCTGTTAGCTTGTAGTTTTGCAGTGATTGCAGCATTAGCACTTGAGCACTCTGAGAGCGCAAAAGAAGCTAAAACAGCTAAAGATGGTGAGTAAATAACATGCTGATGGATAAATCCTATCAGCTATTAGGAAAGGGCCCGATAAGGGCCCTTATCCTTATATTAGCTTTAGTAACCGCTGGCGCAGTGATGTGGGATCCTTCCCTGTTTGCAGCAAATACCAGTACATTTCCAATCTGGCAAGGTCTTCTCATGATATGGGCAACTTGCAGCGCCATCATTTTTGGGGTGGGTTTCCTCCCAAATAAATTGACGTGGCGACTCCTGTTCCACCCATTACCTGCAGCCATCATTCTTATCTGGGGACTTGTAAAAGTCTTTAGTTAATCTAAATTCAGATTGTGGGTCATGCGACCCGCAATTATTTTTGATATCTTTACCTGCAAAGTGATTCCAAAGCGGCACTGTCTTGCGTATAGTGGCACCGTTAATTAATTTAACCTAAGACGGAGTGGTTTTTTATGTTATTTCGCTGGCCCGTTCGTGTGTATTATGAAGATACTGATGCGGGCGGAGTTGTATATCATGCACGTTATCTGGCTTTTTTTGAGCGCGCAAGAACGGAAATGTTGCGGAATAAAGGTATCAACCAACAAAGTTTACTCGCTGAGAACCTTGGATTTGTTGTCCGTAATATGACAATCGATTTTGTTAAAGGGGCTCGGTTAGACGACCTGCTGGAAGTTGAAACAGAAATCGTTGAAATAAAACGTGCTTCTTTACTCTTTCAGCAAAGGTTAGTTGATTCGCAAGGTAACTTGCTTTGTGGGGCAACGGCCCTAATTGCTTGTGTGGACACATCTAAAATGAAGCCGAAAGCGCTTCCTAAGTCTATTGTCGCGGAGTTTAAACAGTGACTGACATGAATATCTTGGATTTATTCCTAAAAGCGAGCCTATTGGTTCAGATCATTATGTTCGTTTTGATCGGTTTTTCTATTGCATCTTGGGCGATTATTATTCAGAGAACCAAAATTTTAAATGCCGCAACGCGTGAAGCTGAAGCATTTGAAGATAAATTCTGGTCAGGTATCGAACTGTCCCGCTTATATAAAGAGAGCCAAGCTCGCCGTGATGCATTAGGTGGCGCAGAGCAAATTTTTTACTCTGGCTTCAAAGAATTTGTCCGCTTACATCAAGCTAATATTCATGCACCTGATGCCGTGGTTACAGGCGCATCACGTGCTATGCGTATTTCCATGAACCGTGAGTTGGAATCGGTTGAATCACATATCCCATTTTTAGGTACAGTAGGGTCAATTAGCCCTTATATTGGTTTATTTGGTACCGTTTGGGGGATTATGCATGCCTTTATCGCGTTAGGTGCAGTAAAACAAGCAACATTGCAGATGGTTGCTCCGGGTATCGCAGAGGCGCTGATTGCAACGGCAATCGGTCTATTTGCTGCAATTCCAGCTGTTATGGCGTACAACCGCTTAAACTTGCGTGTGAATAAACTTGAGCAAAGCTATGATAACTTTATGGAAGAATTCCTAGCTATCTTGCATCGCCAAGCATTCTCTGCTGATAAGAAATAAGACGGGGAGAACAGCGAATGGCGCGCAATAGTCACAAACGTGAGCTAAAATCCGAAATCAATATTGTTCCATTACTGGACGTACTGTTGGTGCTTTTGCTGATCTTTATGGCAACGGCACCCATTATTTCTCAAAGTGTGGAAGTTGACTTACCGGATGCAACAGATACTCAAACGGTCTCATCCAATGATAATCCACCCGTCATTTTAGAAGTGGCAGGTGTTGATCAGTATAATTTATTGGTCGATGGTGAGCGTATGGAGTTACTGCCTCCTGAACAAATTTCAGCCGTCGCAAAAGAACAGTTAGAGAAAAATCCTAAAACCATTTTCCTAATTGGTGGTGCGAAAGAAGTTCCTTATGATGAAGTCATTAAGGCGCTGAACATGTTGCATAGTGCAGGAATCAAATCTGTTGGTTTGATGACTCAACCAATTTAATGTGCTGACGCCATGTTGAAAGTGGCGCAGATATAGTTGAAAAGAATCGATTCTTTTTTTGGAAACCAGAGTGGGAAAGACAAAAGAGAAACAAGATGACTTAAAGCGCTCATTAATGATGTCGATTGGATTGCACATCTTATTGGTCGCTTTAATTGTTATAGGTTCTTTAGTGACTGTCGTCCAACTTGGCGGCGGCGGGGAAGAGGGAACGGTCATTGATGCAGTAATGGTCGATCCTGGTGCAGTCGTGGAGCAATATAATCAAGCTCAACAGCAGCAAAAAAGTTCCCAGCAGGTGGCTAAAGAGCGTAAAGAACAGCAACAAAAACAAGATGCTGAGCTAAGAGAAAAGCAAGAGCAGGAACAAAAGCGCCTGCAAAAGCTTGAAGAAGAGCGTATTCAGACTCAGAGAGAAACTGAACAGCAGAAAAAACAGGCTGAGGAACAGCAGAAACAAGCCTTAGACGCCGCGAAAAAAGCGAAGGAAGAGCAAAAAATAGCGGAAGAAGCCGCGGCACAAGCCAAAGCTGAGAAAGAGAAATTAATCAAAGAGCAAGCTGTAGCGAAAGAGAAAGCAGAGGCTCAAGCTAAAAAAGAAGCTGAGGCTGCTAAAGCTAAAGCTGAAAAAGAAGCTAAAGAAAAAGCAGAAGCTGACGCTAAAGCTAAAGCAGATAAAGAAGCGAAAGCCAAAGCGGATGCAGATGCTAAAGCTAAAGCTAAAGCTGAAAAAGAAGCTAAAGCTAAGGCTGATAAAGAATCCAAAGAAAAAGCAGATAAAGAAGCAAAAGCAAAAGCGGCTAAAGCAAAAGCTGAGGCTGCGAAGAGTGCATCATCCGTTGATGATTTACTGGGTGATTTGACTGCTTCGGGTCCGAGTAAGCAGGGTGGACAAACAGCAGCGGGTAGCGGTGGCGGTAAAAAGTCAGGCGCATCAAATGCTGATGTTGATAGCTATGCGGGGAAAATTAAAGCTGCAATCCAAAGTAAGTTCTATGATTCAGAAAGTTATCGTGGACGCACTTGTGAGCTGCAATTGAAACTGGCACCAGATGGATTATTGGTTAGCATTACACCGAAAAGTGGTTCAGCAAATGATCCCGCGCTATGTGAAGCGGCAATAAGAGCAGCGAAGCTTGCAACTATGCCGAAACCACCTAGCAGAGAGGTCTATGATACGTTTAATAAATCGGGTAGCACATTGGTATTTAAGCCTTGATTTTCAATAACTCAGAGCAGTCTGTATTGTAAATCTTTAGGCAATGTAATAAATAGTTTGTGTGCTATCTAGTTTTGTTAGTATACCTTTGTTAAAATTCAGCGAATTATTGCGGTGGTGAATATCGCAGTAAGGGAGATCAGGATGAAGCAGGCGTTTAAAATAGTTCTCGGGTTCTTAATGCTATGGGCTACTGTTGCTCAGGCAGAGATCCGTATTGAGATTACTGAAGGTGTTAACTCAGCTCAGCCAATCGGTGTTGTCCCATTTAAATGGGCTGGCGCAGGTGCTCCTCCACAAGAAGTGGGGGGAATTGTTGGTGCTGATTTACGCAATAGTGGTAAATTTAACCCTATTGATCCAAACCGCATGCCTCAGCAACCGGGTACAGCTTCAGAAGTTACTCCTGATGCTTGGACTGCGCTAGGTATTAACGCAGTGGTTGTTGGACAAGTTCAGCCAGCAGCAGATGGTAGCTATGTTGTTAGCTATCAGTTAGTGGATGTTGCCGCTAACCCTGGTGCGGTTTTAGCTCAAAACCAATTTAAAGTAACTAAAGATTGGTTACGCTATGCAGCACATACTGCAAGTGATGAAGTTTTTGAGAAATTGACAGGTATCCGCGGCGCTTTCCGTACGCGTATAGCTTACGTTGTGAAAACCAACGGTGGTCAATATCCATATGAATTACGAGTTTCTGACTATGACGGTTTTAACCAATTTACGGTTCACCGTTCGCCAGAACCTTTGATGTCGCCAGCTTGGTCACCAGATGGCCAAAAGATTGCGTACGTAACGTTTGAAAGTGGTAGTTCTGCGCTAGTTATTCAGACTTTATCTAGTGGAGCGGTTCGTCAGGTGGCATCTTTCCCACGCCATAATGGGGCACCTGCTTTCTCACCAGATGGGACTAAACTGGCATTTGCTCTGTCGAAGACAGGCAGCCTGAATTTATATGTGATGGACTTAGGTAGTGGTCAGATTCGTCAAGTAACAGATGGTCGCAGTAATAATACTGAGCCAAGCTGGATGCCGGATAGCCAAACTTTAGTTTATACCTCGGATCAGGCAGGACGTCCGCAAATTTATAAAATGAATATTAATGGTGGTAGTCCTGTTCGAGTGTCCTATGAAGGATCACAAAATCAGGATGCTGATGTAAGCCCGGATGGAACTTTCTTAGCGATGGTCAGCTCCGGGGGCGGTCAGCAACATATCGCCAAACAGGATCTGGCAACGGGTAACGTTGAATATTTAACGTCAACGTTTCTAGATGAAACGCCGAGTATCGCACCTAACGGCACTATGGTAATTTATAGCTCCTCTCAAGGCTTGGGGACTATATTGCAGCTAGTTTCGACCGACGGGCGTTTCAAAGCGCGTCTTCCGGCAACCGATGGACAGGTAAAATTCCCTGCCTGGTCGCCGTATCTGTGATGCATAATAATAATGTGTGGCAAAAATATTAAGGATCAAAACGATGCAACTGAACAAAGTGCTTAAAGGGCTGATGATCGCATTACCAATCATGGCAGTCGCAGCTTGTAGCTCTAACAAAAACAACGACCAAACTGGTGACGATTCTTCTATGAATCAAACTAACACTGGTCTGTCTGCGGAAGAGCTGGCACGTCAGCAAATGGAACAACTGCAACAAAACAACACAGTTTACTTTGGTTTCGATAAATACAATGTATCCCCAGAGTACGCTGAAATGTTAGATGCACACGCAGCATTCCTGCGTAGCAACCCATCTGTACGTGTTGTTGTTGAAGGTCATGCGGATGAGCGTGGTACTCCAGAATACAACATCGCACTGGGCGAGCGTCGTGCTAATGCAGTTAAAATGTATCTGCAAAGCAAAGGTGTTTCAGGTGACCAAGTTTCACTGGTTTCTTACGGTAAAGAAAAACCAGCTGTGTTAGGTCACACTGAAGCAGACTACGCGAAAAACCGTCGCGCAGTCATTGCATACTAATAGATAAGCGAAATTATCTATTATGAACAGTAACTTCAGACAATTACTAGTTGGTCTGTCGTTATTGGTTGGCGTAGCGGTCCCTTGGGCCGCTATTGCCCAAGCGCCAATCAACAATGTCGGATCGGGTTCTTCCGCAGACCGCCTCACTCAACTTGAGACCGCTGTTAGCTCTCAAGGTCAAATTATTTATCAAATCCAGCAGCAATTAGCCGATAACCAGCGTGATATCGATATGTTACGCGGGCAGATTCAAGAAAGTGAATACAAATTGAATCAAGTTGTTGAGCGCCAAAAAGATTTGTATATGCAGTTAGACAAAGCGAGTGGTGGTGATTCTTCAAACTCTTCAGATGCAACTGATACCAGTGCATCAAATGCGCAATCATCTTCTTCAGATACACCCGCAGCAAGTTCTGGCGGTAATGAAAAAGATGATTATAACGCAGCGGTTAAGCTGGCGATGGAAAGTAAATCCAAAGCACAGATTGACGAAGCGATCGGTGCATTGCAAGGGTTTATCAAAACATATCCGAAGTCAGGATATCAATCTAACGCCAACTATTGGTTGGGGCAGTTAAACTACAACAAAGGTAGCAAGGATGACGCCGCATTCTACTTTGCGACTGTAGTTAAGCAATATCCTAAGTCTCAAAAAAGCAGTGAAGCCCTATTTAAAGTGGGTCTGATCATGCAAGATAAGGGACAGAAAGATAAAGCGAAAGCTGTTTACCAACAGGTATTACAACAATACCCAAATAGTGCTGGTGCGAAACTTGCAGAGAAGAAGCTCAGTACACTGTAATTGATAACCCCGAAGCGATGTAGCCGAATATTTCGGGGTTATCCGTATGTTTAGTGTGCACTTAATCTTTTTTTTAAAAAAAATCGTTGCACCCTCGTCAGAAATCAGTAATATAAGCCGCCGTTGATACGAGAAAGCGCGGATTGAAAAATCCTAGTTATATCAGCAAGAATCAATTACACATTGATTCTAAAAACATTTAGATGGATCGTTAGCTCAGTAGGTAGAATCGTTAACTGTTAATAAGATGATTGCAGGTTTGACCCGAAGGGTAAAGAACCAAAAATAATGTTTTAAGATGGATCGTTAGCTCAGTAGGTAGAATCGTTAACTGTTAATAAGATGGTTGCAGGTTCGACCCGAAGGGCAAAGAACCAAAAATGATGTTTTAAGATGGGTCGTTAGCTCAGTTGGTAGAGCAGTTGACTTTTAATCAATTGGTCGCAGGTTCGAATCCTGCACGACCCACCATCTAAAAATAGTAAACAGTTCAAGTAGTTCAGATAGGGCGTTAGCTCAGTTGGTAGAATTGTTAACTGTTAATAAGATGGTTGCAGGTTCAACCCGTAGGGTGAGACCGAAGGTCGAAGAATTCTGTATGTTCTCGACATTATGTTAGTACAGAAAATCAAAAATTAGATGGGTCGTTAGCTCAGTTGGTAGAGCAGTTGACTTTTAATCAATTGGTCGCAGGTTCGAATCCTGCACGACCCACCATCTAAAAATAGTAAATAATTCAAGTATTTCAGATGGGTTGTTAGCTCAGTTGGTAGAATTGTTAACTGTTAATAAGATGGTTGCAGGTTCAACCCGTAGGGTGAGACCGAAGGTCGAAGAATCCTGTACGTTCTCGATATTATATTAGTACAGAAAATCAAAAATCAGATGGGTCGTTAGCTCAGTTGGTAGAGCAGTTGACTTTTAATCAATTGGTCGCAGGTTCG